>JASKZU010000139.1 GCA_030147455.1 Planococcus sp. (in: firmicutes)
GGAGGGATTCGAACCCCCGACCGACGCCTTAGAAGGGCGTTGCTCTATCCAGCTGAGCTACTGAGACATGACTTTCCTCTGAAAGACAATTTTAATTATAGAAATCATTCGAGAAAAAGTCAATGCTATTTTAAAAAAATATCAAAAAGCTTATTTCAACCAAGCAGGCATCGCTTCACTCAGCTTGCGCAGCGCTTCCCCGCGGTGGGAGATCGCCGCTTTTTCCTGCGGCTGAAGCTCGGCCATGGCACGCTCCTGGGCCGGCACATAAAACACAGGGTCATAGCCGAAACCGTTGTCGCCGCGTCTTAGGCGCAGGATTTCGCCTTCACAGGAACCTGAGAACGTCAAAGTTTCTTCATTCGGTGCAGCTACTGCCAGTACACAGCGGAAACGCGCTGTGCGCTCACCGTCCGGTACATCTGACAGCTTTTCCAGAACTTTGTCGATATTGGCATCATCGCTTTTTTCAGCCCCGGCATAACGCGCCGAATAAACACCCGGCTCACCGCCAAGCGCATCGATTTCCAACCCGCTGTCATCTGCGATGACAGGGATTCCGAGTTCTTTCGCTACGCCTTCCGCTTTCAAAATCGCATTTTCCTCAAACGTAGTGCCCGTTTCTTCGATATCCAAATCTTGCGCCACGTCTTGCAGCGTCAAGACCGTATAGCCGAGCGGCGACAATAAAGCTTCGAAATCTTTTGCTTTGCCTTTGTTTTGAGTGGCGATGACGATTTTTTTCATAGCGCGGACGCCTCCGTTTCTCCAATGCGCGAAGCAAGTTCGCCGAGCGCTTCTTTTTGAATGTCGATCAAGCGGCGGATGCCCTCTTCCCCAAGGTCCAGCATATCATTCAATTGCGTGCGGCTGAACGTGGCTTCTTCACCTGTTCCTTGCATCTCCACAAACTCGCCCGATGACGTCATGACCAGGTTCATGTCTACCGCTGCGGTGGAATCTTCCGCATAGTTCAAATCAAGGATCGCTTCGTTGTCGCTGTTAATGCCGACACTTGTAGCAGCCAAGAAGTCTGTTACCGGCAATACCGGCAAATCCAATTTGCCGAGCGCGATCGTCATTGCGACAAAAGCACCTGTGATGGATGCTGTACGCGTGCCGCCATCTGCTTGAATCACGTCGCAGTCGATCCATAGCGTGCGTTCACCGAGTTTTTCCAAATCAACGACAGCACGCAGCGAACGGCCGATCAAACGCTGAATTTCCATCGTCCGGCCGCCGAGTTTGCCACGCGATGCTTCGCGCTGGTTGCGGCTGTTTGTCGCACGCGGCAGCATGGAATATTCAGCTGTAATCCAGCCTTTCCCTTGTCCGCGCAGGAAGCCCGGCACACGCGCTTCAATGGTCGCCGTGCAAATGACTTTGGTTTGGCCGACTGTAATAAGGACCGACCCCTCCGGGTGAATCAAGTAATCTGTTTCCATCTCTATTTGCCGCAATTCGTTTGTTTGCCTGTTGTCTATTCTCATTATCGATGTCCTCCTCGTGTTCTCAAAAAGCTTAACATAATTTTTATTGCGCAACAAAAACCCGCCGGCTCAGCCGTCAGGTTTTTGGGAATTGAATAGACCGGATCAACGGCTCTTCAATGGCCAGCCACTTGCGGATGATCGTATCGAAAATTTCTGTCGACCCGGACGTATAAAATTGATGGACGGGAGGCTTTTTGCGGATCGCCAGTTTATCTTCGTAGCTTAAATGGCGCGATACGTCCTTGGCTGTTTCTTCTGCTGATGACAAGACCGTCACAGTGTTGCCCAATTCTTTCTCGATAAAGCCTTGCAGCAAAGGATAGTGGGTGCATCCCAAAATCGCGGTATCAAATTCTTTTGTTTTGACCATATCCAGCGTTTCGGCAACGATGCGGCGTGCAAAATCGCCTTCGTACTCATCACTTTCCACTAAAGGCACAAAACGCGGACAGGCCAGCTGAACTACGTCCGATGCCGATACAATCGATTTGATCGCTTTTTCATACGCACCACTCTTGACTGTTCCCGATGTGCCAAGAACTGCAATTTTTTTGGTCGACGATGATTTGATCGCTGCACGGGCGCCTGGAAAAATGACGCCAATTACCGGAATGGGCAGTTTTTTCTGCAGTGAATTGAGTGCTGCGGCCGTGGCCGTATTGCAGGCAATCACCAGCATCTTTATGTTCATTTTCATCAGTGCTTCCGCCATTTGCCACGTATAGCGCCGGACTTCATTGAGAGGGCGCGGGCCATAAGGGCAGCGGGCATTGTCACCGATATAACAAATTTTTTCATTCGGCAAAAGCTTCATGATTTCTTTTGCGACGGTTAACCCGCCGACGCCTGAATCAATGACTCCGATTGGCGCATTTAGTGTCATAGTCCCGCTCCTATTTCATGTTAATGTGCATTTTCTCCAATAAGGAGGAAAATTGCTCAACTTCTTCTTCACTGAATCCTTCAAGTACCGTTTCCAAATATTCCTGGCGTTTTTGAATCACTTCTTCAATGATCCGTTCGCCTTCTTTCAATAATTTAATGCGGACAACACGGCGGTCCTGCTCTTCGCGGGTACGGACGACCAAATGGTTTTTCTCCATCCGGTCGACAAGGTCGGTAGTGGTGCTGAAGGCGAGGAACATTTTATTTGAGAGGTCGCCGATGGTCATGTCGCCGTGTTCAAAAAGCCATTGCAAAGCGACAAACTGCGGCGGCGTGATGGTATACGAATGCAGGATTTCCCGTCCTTTTTGCTTGATGATTCCCGAGATATAGCGCAATTCTTTTTCCATGAATGCGACGCGTTCCAGATCATGGCGCCCGCTAAATTTTTCTTCAGTCATGTACGCTGCTCACTCCTTTTTTTAAGGATCTTGTTTTAATAGTGATGCCTGGTTCTTCGTAAGGCAAGAAACACTTCATTTATGGCGAGAAGTCAGACGTCCCGGAGCCAGCGATTGCCGGTCTTTCTCGGTCCATGAAACACTTTTTCCACTTTTTTTAGAAATTTGGACAATGGTGCCTCTTCCGGTAAAACATGTTTCATTTTGGCTGTTTACCACCCAGTAGTGGATGTCCACAGAAGAATTTCCAATAGAGGCAGTTTTAACATAGACTTTCAGCTGCTCGTCAAAAAATACCTGCCGGACAAAATCGACTTGCATATCGGCTACTACCGGAATCAATTCGCCGCCTTTTTCCAGCCAGCTTTGCATCAAGCCGAGTGATTTCATAAATTCGATCCGTGCATATTCAAAATACGCGATCGGCACGGTGTTGTTGACATGGCCAAACATATCCGTCTCTGAAAAACGGACATGAACATCTGCATGAAATTCAAAATCGATTTGCCATTCCTGAAAATCTTCTATGTATGATGCTTTCATGAAAGCTCCTCCTGTAAATCGTTTCTCATTTTGTTAGTATAGCAAAAACTCGACCAAAGGACATCCGTTTCACCTGCACATCAGCCTTTTCGATAAAATAAAAAAACTCCGCCTTAAAGGCGGAGTCTCCAATTAATCGACCATGTGATCGCTTCCGAAGAAGTTGCGGAACATTTGGATATTAGAATCACGGTTCAACGCTGCGATAGACGTTGTCAAAGGAATTCCTTTTGGACAAGATTCCACACAGTTTTGCGAGTTGCCGCAGCTAGCCAAGCCGCCCTCGCCCATAATTGCGTTCAAGCGCTCATCGCGGTTCATGGCACCCGTTGGATGCGCATTCATCAAGCGGACTTGTGAAAGCGCAGCCGGGCCGATAAAATCGGATTTGTCGTTAACGTTCGGGCATGCTTCAAGGCAGACGCCGCACGTCATACATTTGGACAATTCATAAGCCCATTGGCGCTTGCGCTCTGGCATGCGCGGACCTTCGCCAAGATCATGGGTTCCATCAATCGGCACCCATGCTTTGACTTTTTTCAGCGAATCAAACATGCGGCTGCGGTCGACGATCAAGTCGCGGACAACAGGGAATGTTTTCATCGGCTGAAGGCGGATTGGCTGTTCGAGCTGGTCTACAAGTGCTGTACACGATTGACGTGCTTTGCCGTTGATGACCATTGAACAAGCTCCGCATACTTCCTCAAGGCAGTTCATATCCCAGTTGACTGGGGTTGTACGCTTTCCGTCAATGTTGACAGGGTTGCGGCGAATCTCCATCAATGCTGAAATAACGTTCATGTTCGGGCGGTAAGGAAGTTCAAACTTTTCTAAATACGAACTTTCGTCCGTAGAGTTTTGGCGTTCGATTTCAAAAATAACCGTTTTTGCTGCTTCACCCATGGTAAATTAGCTCCCTTCTAGTACTATGCTTTTGCAGAATAGTCACGTTTGCGCGGCGGGATCAACGATGTGTCGACTTCTTCATAGTGGAAGATCGGCGCTTCGTATCCATTGAACTTCGCCATTGTCGTTTTCAGGAATTCTTCGTCATTACGTTCCGGGAATTCCGGTTTGTAATGAGCTCCGCGGCTTTCGTTGCGCTGTAATGCACCAATTGTGATAACGCGTGCCAAGTGCAGCATATTTTTCAACTGGCGTGTAAACATGGCGCCTTGGTTGCTCCAAAGCTGAGTATCGGTCATGCTGATATGGTTAAAACGCTCGAGCAACTCCTGGATTTTACGGTCTGTATCGACTAGGCGATCGTTGTAGCGCACAACCGTTACGTTGTCCGTCATCCATTCGCCAAGCTCTTTATGCAATACATATGCGTTCTCTGTCCCATCAAGCGATAGGATTTCGTCCCATTTGCGCTGCTCTTCCGCTTCGTACTTCGCGTAAATGTCGTTCGGCAAATCTTCAGCCAGTACGTCCAGCCCTTTGATATACTCAAGTGCGTAAGGACCCGCTACCATTCCGCCGTAAATCGCTGAAAGAAGCGAGTTTGCGCCGAGACGGTTGGCCCCGTGCTGTGAGTAATCGCATTCTCCAGCTGCCAAGACACCTGGAATGTTCGTCATCTGGTGATCGTCTACCCATAATCCGCCCATTGAATAGTGGACAGCCGGGAAGATTTTCATCGGCACTTTGCGCGGGTCATCGCCTGTGAACTTCTCATAAATTTCAATGATTCCGCCGAGCTTGATATCAAGTTCTTTCGGATCTTTATGGGACAAGTCCAAGTACACCATGTTCTCGCCGTTGATGCCGAGCTTCTGGTTGACGCACACATCAAAGATTTCACGCGTCGCAATATCACGCGGCACGAGATTTCCATATGCCGGATATTTTTCTTCAAGGAAGTACCAAGGCTTGCCGTCTTTGTACGTCCAGATACGGCCGCCTTCACCGCGTGCTGATTCAGACATCAAGCGAAGCTTGTCGTCTCCAGGAATCGCCGTCGGGTGGATTTGGATAAATTCGCCGTTTGCATAATAAGCGCCTTGCTGATAGACAATCGATGCCGCCGAACCGGTATTGATGACCGAGTTCGTGGATTTTCCGAAGATAATCCCCGGTCCGCCGGTTGCCATGATGACTGCATCCGAACGGAACGCCTTGATTTCCATTGTCGTCAAGTTTTGGGCAGTGATTCCTTTGGAAGCGCCGTTGTCGTCAAGCACCAGGCCAAGGAATTCCCAGCCTTCGTATTTCGTGATCAAGCCAGCCACTTCAAAGCGGCGAACCTGCTCGTCAAGCGCATACAGCAATTGCTGTCCAGTCGTTGCTCCCGCAAATGCTGTTCTGTGGTGCATTGTTCCGCCAAAGCGGCGGAAATCAAGCAATCCTTCAGGGGTCCGGTTGAACATGACGCCCATGCGGTCCAGCAAGCGGATAATTTCAGGTGCTGCATCTGCCATGGCCTGAACCGGTTTTTGATTGGCTAAAAAGTCGCCGCCGTAAACGGTATCATCAAAATGAATTGCCGGGGAATCCCCTTCCCCTTTTGTATTCACCGCTCCGTTGATTCCGCCCTGTGCACACACAGAGTGAGAACGCTTTACCGGAACGATGGAAAATAAATCAGCGGGCGAGCCTGCCTCTGCAACTTTGATCGCTGCCATTAGGCCTGCAAGGCCGCCGCCGACGATTGAAATTTTGCCTTTCGCCATTGTAGTGTTCACTCCTCTTTTAGTTCACCACTGTTTTCGTTCTTAAATAAACGCGAACAATGCTCTGATACCGATAATGGTTAGTACAATAAAGACTAGAAGTGTGAAGTATGTTGAGTAGCGTTGCGCTTTTTCCGAAACCGTGATTCCCCACGTTACGAAGAAAGACCACAATCCGTTCGCGAAGTGGAACGTTGCGGCTACGACACCCAGTACGTAGAATGCGAACATCAGCGGGTTCGACAAGATGTTTTCCATCATGTTGAAATCTGCTTCCGCTGTGCCGAGTGCTACCTGGAATCGAGTCTCAAAGACGTGCCATGCGATAAAGACCACTAGAAAAACGCCCGTATAACGCTGTGCCACAAACAAAAGGTTGCGCCCATAGCTGTAATGGCCCGGGTTGTTTCTCGACGTGAACGCTATGTATAATCCGTAAAAAGCATGATACATGAGCGGCAAATAGATGACAAAGATCTCCAGGAAAATGACGAACGGAAGATTTGCCATGAAGTGTGCAGCGGTGTTAAACGCTTCCACTCCTTGCGTAGCGAAATGGTTGACGATCAAGTGCTGTGTCAGGAACAAACCGATCGGTATGACACCGAGTAAAGAGTGCAGCCTGCGCATAAGAAATTCACGATTGTTATCCAAAACTTTTACCCCCCTCAAAACATTAGTAGGCAACAGGAAACATTATCCTATACTGGAAAAACATATTCGCATTGCCAGAAGCATCATGTACAAGAATATGACATATTTATTGTACTCCCCCCCTTTAGGAGCGTCAAGGCAATGAATCCTTTTAACACAGTGCTAAATGGCACCATTAAACAGGTTTTCACTTTTAAATAAGAAGCAAAACTAAGCGCTTTCATAATAGGGGGTCTGACTGCCGGTGTTGCGCTGTTTTCCAAGCCGCCTTGCACAAATTTTCAGAAGGTTTTCCAACATCGTAAATTTGAACAAATTGTGAATTTTTACACAAACTTTCAGAGCCGAAAAAAATGCCCGGAAAATCCGGGCATTTGTTGTTATAGAGTCGTTACGGGAGTCAGGCCATATGCATCATGCAGCGCATTGGCCGAACGCTTCATGTCGGCAGACGGCACTACAACCGAGATTTTGATTTCGGATGTGCTGACCATTTTCACTGGGACTTCCTGTATGCGCAGCACATCGAACATTTGCGCAGCGACGCCCGGATTGGATACCATGCCGGATCCTACGATCGATACTTTAGCCAGGCCGGTTTCCACATCGATTGCGGTAAACCCGATTTCCCGGCTTGATTCAGCCAGCACGCGCTTCGCTTCTTCGAGGCTTTCTTCCTTGATCGAGAAAGATACCGAAGGCGGTGTTTCTTCACTGATGCTCTGAACGATAATGTCGACATCGATTACATGATTCGCAAGCGTCGTGAAGATATGCGCCAGCGATCCGTTAAATGGTTTTGCATAGCTGACTGTTACGCGTGCGATGCCCGGCTCGAACGCCACTCCCCGCACAATTAGGTTTTTTTCCACAGTGATCACCTCTTGTATGATTGTCCCCGGTTCATCTGAATAACTGGCCCTAACCGATAAAGGCACGTAATTGTTTTTAGCGAATTCAACGGCGCGCGGATGAAGCACACCCGCACCGAGATTGGCGAGTTCGAGCATTTCATCATATGAGATTTGCTCGAGCTTCCTGGCACCTGCCACATAGCGCGGGTCAGACGTATATACTCCGTCCACATCGGTGTAAATTTCACATTTCTCTGCTTGAAGCGCGGCAGCTAAGGCAACCGCTGTCGTATCCGATCCGCCTCGTCCAAGTGTTGTAATGTTGCCGTTTCGATCAACTCCCTGGAAGCCCGCCACTACACAAAACATACCCTGCACAAGCGCTTCTTCGAGCCGATCGGTATGAATGGCTTCAATGCGCGCATTGCGCGGAACCGATTCGGTTTCAATGCCTGCCTGCCAGCCTGTGAAACTCAATGCCTCGTGCCCCAGCTTTTTAAATGCCATCGCCAAAAGCGATATGGTCACTTGTTCTCCTGTAGCCAGCAGCATATCCATTTCACGCTTTGGCGGCTGTTCGGATATTTCACCGGCCAGCCCAAGCAATGTATCTGTCGTTTTCCCCATTGCCGAGACAACGATAACGACACGCTTGCCTCGTTCTTTTTCCCGAATAGCCCGCTTGGCGACCCCCAGGATCTTATCTGATGTTGCCACCGACGTGCCGCCGAATTTCATTACGATCGTTTCCATCTCCGTCACTCCCACTTGTTATAAGTGGCCCTCAATAAAAAAAGGCAGCTTTCCGTTTGCACGGCAAGCTACCTTTTTTCTCATGTACGATAATATACGTCCATGTGAGATAGCCCTCCAGAGTTTGACCTCTGACAGCCCTGCATTTCTTAAATGCAGGACCAGCATACACGCAAGCAGTGCGCTGTACACTTCGGCGACCGTCCCTTTCAGCATTCTTCTTCGATTCTGCAAATCTCCGAATGCTTACTGTTGACGCCCGCGCCTCTATCATCACTTTTGCAAGTGATTCGATTGTGGTATTACAATAACATGTTCTTACTCTTGTTGCAACGGCTGCTCCTGAAAATGCTGCTCGATTTGAATGGCCAGCTTTTGGGGCATGCCCGCTTCCTGGAGCTGTTCGACATTTGCTTCTTTGATTTTCCGCACCGAACCAAAATGCTTGAGCAATTGCTGCTTGCGCTTCGGGCCTACGCCTTCCAAACCGTCGAGTGCCGATTGAATGGAATTTTTGCCGCGCAGCTGCCGGTGGAATGTAATAACAAAACGGTGGACTTCATCTTGCACGCGCTGAAGCAAATAAAAAGCTTCGCTCGTCCGCTTGAGCGGCACGATTTCCACAGGGCTGCCGTACAGAAGCTGGGAGGTTTGGTGCTTGGCGTCTTTTGCCAACCCGGCAATCGGAATATCCAGGCCGAGTTCATCTTCCAAAATTTCACGCGCCGCTTCGATTTGCCCTTTTCCTCCGTCAATGACGATCAGGTCGGGCAGCGGCAAACCATCTTTCAGCACACGGCTGTAACGCCTGCGGACCACTTCGCGCATGGCCGCATAATCATCAGGCTTTGAGCCGGTGCGGGTTTTGTATTTACGGTAATCTTTCTTGGATGGTTTTCCGTCTACAAAGACGACCATCGCGGATACCGCATCGGCTCCTTGAATATGCGAGTTATCGAACGCTTCGATGCGCAGCGGCGTGTGGATATTCATGGCTTCGCCGAGTTCTTTGCAGGCACCGACTGTCCGCTCTTCCTGACGTTCAAGCAGCTGGAACTTTTCTTTGATGGCAATTTCTGCATTTTTGCGTGCCAGCAGCACCAAGTCTTTTTTCTTCCCGCGCTGCGGCACCAAAACTTTGGCTCCGAGCCAATCTTTTAAAAATTCTTCGTCTTCCGCTTCCGGCAGCAGAATTTCATTCGGCTTGATGTGGTTCGGCTTTTCATAAAACTGGCCGAGAAACGTCAAAAACTCTTCTTCCGGGTCCCGGTAAAGCGGAAACATGGATACTTCGCGCTCGATCAGCTTGCCTTGCCGGACGAAAAATACTTGGATGCAAATCCATCCTTTATCTACGGCATAGGCAAACACATCTCGGTTGGTGAAATCATTCATGGCCATTTTTTGTTTTTCCATTACAACTTCAATATGGCTGATTTGATCTCGGTATTCTTTAGCCCGTTCGAACTCGAGGTTTTCGGCTGCTTGCCTCATCTTCATAGTCAAATCTTGCTTGACTTCGCGGAAACCACCGTTCAAAAAGCGGCTGATTTCATCGATCATTTCACGGTACGTGTCTTTTTCAATCGGCTTGACGCAAGGCGCCAGGCACTGTCCGAGATGGTAATACAAACATACACGGTCCGGCATCGTATGGCATTTGCGCAATGGATACAAGCGATCGAGCAGCTTTTTTGTCTCGCTTGCCGCGTAAGCATTCGGATAAGGGCCAAAATATTTCCCTTTATCTTTTTTTACTTGCCGTGTGATGATCAACTTCGGGTGGCGCTCGCCCGTAATCTTTAAATACGGATAAGTTTTATTGTCTTTCAAGCGGATGTTGTATTTCGGATCATGCTTTTTAATCAAATTCAACTCGAGAATGAGCGCTTCTTTATCCGACGAGGTCACGATATATTCAAAGTCCTCGATTTCATTGACGAGGCGCTGTGTTTTTGTATCGTGGCTGCCTGTAAAATAAGAGCGGACCCGATTTCTCAATACTTTTGCCTTGCCGACATAGATGATGGTTCCCTGGCGGTCTTTCATCAAATAACAGCCCGGCTGGTCCGGCAATACCGCCAATTTATGCTGAATCATTTCATTAGCCATTTTCTCACCCTATTTAAAAAACCGGGTTCCACGAATGGGACCCGGTTTTTGGAATTATGCGTGTTTTTCAACCAATTCCGCTAATGCTTCTTTTGGTCGGAAGCCCACGACTTTATCGACTGTTTCGCCGTCTTTCATCAAAAGAAGTGTCGGGATGGACATGATGCCGAATTCGCTTGCTGTTTGCTGGTTTTCGTCAACATCCACTTTCACGATTTTCACTTTGTCGCTCATGTCTGCATCAAGTTCTTCAAGAACTGGCGCAATCATTTTACAAGGTCCGCACCATGCAGCCCAAAAATCTACTAATACAAGACCGTTTGAAATTTCTTCTTTAAAGTTCTGATCTGTTCCTTTAACAATTGCCATGAATAATTCCTCCTTAAGTATTACCAAACTATATTCCGATTATAGCAGACCGAAAATCGCCCCGCTATTTTTTTGCCTAGTCTTTCCATACCCGCCTGTTCTTTTCAGTAAACGAAACATTCCCAAACGCTCAGCCACACCTCCAGCAGCAGACAAGCAACATAAAAAAGGTATCCTGCAAAAGCCGCTTTCACGGCGGTTGCAGAATACCTTTCACAAAATTACATTACTTTTTTAAACTCTTCTGTCAGCAGCGGAATAACGTCGAACAAATCTCCGACAATACCGTAGTCTGCCACTTTGAAAATATTCGCTTCTGGATCTTTGTTGATCGCTACAATCACTTTCGAGTTGGACATGCCAGCCATGTGCTGAATGGCACCGGAAATGCCTGCTGCGATATACAAATCAGGCGTTACGACTTTTCCAGTCTGGCCGATTTGCAAAGAGTAATCGCAATAATCGGCATCACACGCGCCGCGAGAAGCGCCGACTGCACCGCCAAGCAGGTCAGCCAGTTCCTGCAGCGGCTCAAAGCCTTCTTTGCTCTTGACGCCGCGCCCGCCGGCGATGATTACTTTTGCCTCAGACAGGTCGACGCCTTCTGCAGACTTGCGCACAACGTTTTTGATGATCGTGCGCAAATTCGTGATGTCGACAGATAAACTCGACACGTCACCCGCCCGTTCTGAACGTTCGAGCGGCGGAATGTTGTTCGGGCGAACGGTGATAAAGATAACGCCATCATCTTTCAATTTCACTTTCTCGAAGGCTTTTCCGGAGAAAATCGGGCGGATAAAGATGGCATCCTCTCCTTCTCCTTCAATATCCGTCACGTCGGAAATGAGGCCTGTTCCGAGTTTAGATGCAATTTTAGGCGACAAATCCTTGCCAACTGCCGTATGGCCGAACACAATGGCTTCCGGCTGCTCCTGATCGACGACAGCCATAAACGCCTGGCCGTACCCATCAGATGTGTAGGACTTTAAATGCGGATGCTCTACTGTAATAACGCGGTCTGCTCCGTACGACGCAAGCTCATTGCCAAACTCACTTACCGAGTCGCCGAGCAGGACTGCAATCACTTCGCCGCCGCCCGAAATTTGCTTGGCTGCAGCAATGGCCTCGAATGATACGTTACGCAATGCGCCTTCACGCGTTTCACCCAATACTAATACTTTTTTCGACATGGTCCGTTACCCCCTAAGTAGATGTGAAAATAAATGATTGGTGACCGTCCTTATATGATCTTTGCTTCGCTGCGGAGCAATCCGACCAGCTCTGAAACTTGGCTTGGGATTTCGCCTTCCAGAATTCGGCCCGCTTGTTTTTTTGGCGGCAAATAAATCTCGATCGTTTCGGTTTTCGCTTCGACGTCTTCTTCATCAATGTCAAGATCGTCCAGTTCCAGCTCTTCCAGCGGTTTTTTCTTGGCTTTCATGATTCCTGGAAGCGATGGATAGCGCGGCTCATTCAAACCTTGCTGCGCCGTTACGAGCAATGGCAAAGAAGTTTCCAGCTCTTCGGCATCTCCTTCGATGTCGCGCACGATTGTCACGGTGTCACCGTCAATTTTCAGGCTTGTAATCGTCGTCACGTAGTTGATGTCGAGCAAATCGGCTACGCGCGGCCCGACTTGTCCAGAGCCTCCATCGATTGCAACGTTCCCGGCTAAAATCAAATCCGCTTCCTTGTCTTTCAAATACTCGGCAAGTATGTAAGCGGAAGTATACTGGTCTATTTCTTCAACATCGTCTTCTGGATTGATCAGTACTGCTTTGTCGGCGCCCATCGCCAATGCTGTACGCAGCTGCTTTTCGGCCTCTTCGTCTCCGATCGTAACAACAGTTACTTCACCGCCATGTTCATCGCGGACTGTGATTGCTTCTTCGATAGCGTATTCGTCATACGGGTTGATGATAAACTCTGCGCCGTCTTCTTGAATTTTGCCGCCAGAAACAACCAGTTTTTCTTCTGTGTCGAATGTGCGTTTCACCAATACATAAATGTTCATGAACAAAACCCTCCCAAGTATTATTTCCCTTTGAAATGCGCTTCCCTTTTTTCCAGGAATGCCTGGATGCCTTCTTTTGCATCTTCTGATACAAAAACGGTGCCAAATGATTCGGCTTCAGCTTTTACCCCTTCGCTGTAAGCCCCGATTTTTGCATACTGCAGCATATCAATTGCTGCTTTTACCGACACCGGGCTCTTTTTCGCAATTTTCTTCGCAATTGAAAGCGCTTGCGAAAAAAGTTCTTCTTCGCCGTATGCACGGTTTGCAAGACCGAGCCTCGCTGCTTCCTCCCCTGTAATCGGATCGCTCGTCAACAGCATTTCCGCTGCTTTGGCAACGCCGACATAACGCGGAAGCCGCTGCGTCCCGGCAAACCCCGGAATCAATCCCAGCTGCAGTTCAGGCAATCCCAGTTTAGCATTTTCTGCCACAAAACGCATATGGCAGCTCATGGCAAGCTCCAGGCCGCCGCCAAGCGCAGCGCCGTGGATAGCAGCAATCACCGGCTTATGGAATGTTTCCACGCGTTCAAACACCGCTTGACCGCTCGCCGCCAGCTCGGAAAATTCTTTTCCGGATGTAACTTGCGTAAACTCTTTAATGTCAGCCCCGGCAGAAAAGAAACGCCCTTCCCCGTGCAAGACAATCGCACGCACTTCGTTATCTTCTTCTACTGCATCCAGCAACTCGTTCACTTCAAGAATCAACGCGCGGGACAAAGCATTTGCCGGCGGTCTGTTGATCGCGGCAATTGCTACGCCGTCTTCTTTTTTCCAACTGATAAACTCCATCTGCTCATCCCTTTCTATTATGCCTGCATGCCTTTCAGCAACAACCGCTGCACTTTCGGTGCGAGCTCGACCAAATCGTACTTGTGGTCATTCATCACCCAGGTAGTTATGGTCTCGTCCATTGTACCAAAAACCATCTGGCGCGCTAAGCGAATATCCATATCGCGGTCAAACTCGCCGTTGTCCATCC
The DNA here is from genome assembly GCA_030147455.1 of Planococcus sp. (in: firmicutes). Lineage (GTDB taxonomy): Bacteria > Bacillota > Bacilli > Bacillales_A > Planococcaceae > Planococcus. The sequence goes on from JASKZU010000139.1 coordinate 13,798, forward strand.
CATTGATGAGAATGCGGTCCATCAATTTCAAATAACCGCGAAGCACGTTGTTGATTTTCATGCGGATTTCGTGATTAGACTGCCGAAGCTCCAGCTGGGTTACAATCGCCAGATGAAGATCGCCTGCAAGCAAGCTGAAGTGGCTGTTGATCATCATGCCAAGCTGCTCGGCCGCCGGGATTTCCAGGGCGATGATTTTTTCCAGTTCACTGACAAAGACGCCCATCTTTTCTTGAAACACGGAAATCAAGATGTCTTCCTTGTTCTTAAAGTACAAGTAGATCGTTCCATCCGCTACGCCTGCCTGTTTGGCGATTTTTGAAACCTGCGCTTGGTGATAGCCATTTTCGGCGATCACCACTACAGCGGCATCGATGATTTGTTTGTATTTCGGTTTATCTTTTTTAACCATTCTGTCACCACCCAAAAAAAATATGAAAATATGAATGGCGATTCATTCATATTTTCATATTATCGTTTTGTACAATGCCTGTCAAGCAATTGCAGGGTCAGGACGGAATAGCTGCATTTTGTTTGGCGACTTCTTCGTCCACCAATGAGCGGCGTAGAATTTTTCCGACTGCGGTCTTCGGCAGCTCTTTGCGGAACTCATAAATCCGCGGCACTTTGAACGATGCCAAATGCTTTCGGCAATAGTCGTCGAATTCTTCTTCACTTACAGTATATCCTTCTTTTAACACAATGTAAGCTTTTACCGTTTCGCCGCGGTAAGGGTCTGGTATGCCGGCGACGACACATTCCTGTATCGCTTCATGCTCGTAAAGAATTTCTTCGATTTCACGCGGGTAGACATTAAAACCTCCTGCAATGATCATGTCTTTTTTACGGTCGACGATAAAGAATTGACCTTCCTCGTTCATGTAACCGAGGTCGCCTGTCAAAAGCCAGCCATCAACGATGGTAGCCGCTGTATCGTCAGGACGATTCCAGTAGCCTTTCATCACTTGCGGGCCTTGAATCGCGATTTCGCCGATCTCACCTGTCGGTACCGGGTCCGTTGTGCCCGGCAGGAAGATTTTGCAGTCCGTGTCCGGATAAGGCATGCCGACCGACCCTTTTGTCCGGCTTCCCCAAACTAAATTTGAATGCGTGACCGGCGACGTCTCGGTCAGCCCATATCCTTCAACCAGTTTACCTCCGGTGATGCGCTCGAATTTTTCCTGTACTTCAGTCGGCAGCGGCGCAGAACCGCTTAAACAGGCTTCGATGGATGACAAATCGTACTTGGCGATATCCGGATGGTTCAACAATCCGATATACAATGTCGGTGCGCCTGGGAAGAGCGTTGGCTTTTGCTTATTGATTGCTTTGAGCACCTGCTCAGGATCGAATTTCGGCATCAGCACCATTTTATTGCCCTGCATCACCGACAAAATCAGCACTGTAGTCAGCCCATAAACATGAAACAGCGGAATAATGCCGATGATCGTTTCCTCGCCTCGTTTGCACTTATAAAGCCAGGTGTCGCACATTGTGGCATTGGAAATGAGGTTCCGATGTGTCAGCATAACGCCTTTGGGCGAGCCTGTTGTCCCTCCTGTATATTGAAGAAGGGCCAAATCTTCGTTGAAATCAAATGGCGGCTGCGTCACCTGTGCAGACGAATGCTTCATAATTTCCGTGAACAAGTGATTGACGCCCCGGTGTTCGACTTTTACGGTCATGCCATACTGCTTTTTCTGGATAAATGGATATACAAGGTTTTTCGGAAATGCTAGATAATCTTTAATGCCTGTAATGATCACGTTTTCGAGTTTGGTTTCTTTGAGCACTTTGTTGATGCGCGGAAACAGGATATCGAGTGAAATGATCGCTTTGGCTCCAGCATCGTTCATCTGGAAGGCAATTTCTCTTTCGGTGTACAGCGGGTTAGTCATGACAACAACGCCGCCGGCATACAAGATACCATAAAAGCTGATCACCGCCTGCGGACAGTTCGGCAGCATGATGGATACACGGTCTCCTTTTTCGATGCCGAGCTTTTGCAAGTAGCCGGCCATCTTCATGGACGATTCGTAGAGCTCCTGATAGCTGATATCTTTCCCAAGAAAATGAATAGCCGTTTTCTGCGGAAAATCTTTGTAGGCTTTCGTCAAATATTCCTGGACGGCAATGTTCGGGTACGTAAGCGTGTGTGGAATCTCCGGTGGGTAATGGTCCAACCACGGTTTATCGGACATTTGTAACTCCCCCTTTTCGCGGAATAGAGAGAATATTCCTACTTTCATTATAAAGAATAATGATAGCGCTTTCAAACTTTTTTTCGGTAAGCTTCCAATAAAAAAAAACGGCACAGAGGCCGTTTTAAAAAACAAATAAAAATACAATTCCTACAAGCACGAATAAGATACAAAAAACAATCAGGATTTTAATGAGGTTTTCCATTGTCTCCAACTCCTATGAAATACTTGCGCCAATGACAAACGACAAACCGATTGAAATAGTCATGGAAATAAGGCCTACTGAACGGTTGTCACGCGCAATTTCTTCGTCCACTTTAAATTTGGGCGTCAAAAACTCAAATAAAAGATAGGCAAAAATCAACAATGTAAATCCAAACAACCCCCAGCCGATCATTTCAAAAAGTGTTGAATGCTGCTCGATCGAAAAGCGGAAGATATTCGTCACGCCGAAGATCTTGCCGCCCGTCGCCATTGCGACAGCTAAATTGCCGTTTTTGATTTCTTCCCAGTTTTTGTACTTTGTCACTGCCTCAAACAGCGCCATCGCTACAATCAAACAAAGCACGACTACACTGAAATAGCCGGCCGTTTCAACGAGCGGATGAGTCCAAAATCCTTCCTCGACCATTCATATCCTCCCTTTCAGGCAGTTATTTCAATTCGGCGACCGTCACTCCTGAACCGCCTTCACCCGCTTCGCCAAACCTATAGCTTTTAACACGCGGATGTTTCTTCAAGTATTGCTGGACGCCCTGGCGCAGTGCGCCGGTGCCTTTACCGTGAATAATGGACACTTGGTGGTAATTGGCAAGCAAAGCATCATCCAAGTATTTCTCGACACGCGATAGCGCATCTTCATAACGCTCACCGCGGAGGTCGAGTTCCATCTTTGTATACCCCTCGCGGCCTTTTAACGTTGCCATTGCACGGGTCTCTTTTTGCTTTTCCGGTTTTGTGTAGCTGATGTCGGACTCCGGCAGCTTCATTTTCAAAATACCGACTTGAACAATCCATTCGTGGTCGGATACTTTTTCAAGCAGCACGCCTTTTTGTCCGTACGACAAAACCTTCACTTCATCATTCGGCTTCAGGGCAACCGGTTCGTTTTTCTTTTTCGCTTTTTTCAGCACTCGGTTTTCAGGCATTGCCTGTTCAAGCCGCTTTTTAGCATCGATTAGTTGATGTTCTTTAATGCCCGTTTGCTGATTCAGCTGCATATTGCGCAGCTCAGTAATGATCGTCTCTGCTTCTGCCCGTGCCTGTTCCACAATTTTGCGCGCTTTTTCTTTCGCTTTGTCTTCGAGCTGTTCTTTGCGCCCCTCGTATTCAGCCAAGCGCTTGGCCAAATCCTCTTTTAACGTCTTCGACTCATCAAGCACCGTTTTGGTTTGTTCGGCGTCACGCTCGGCCTCGCGCCGGCTTTGTTCGAGTGAGGCAATCATCGAATCCACTTCTTTGCGGTCCGTTCCTGTAAAACTTTTCGCGTGTTTGATAATGTGCTCCGGCAAGCCGAGGCGCTTGGAAATTTCAAAGGCGTTGCTTCGTCCCGGTACGCCGATCAGCAAACGGTAAGTCGGGCTGAGCGTTTCCACATCAAACTCCACACTGGCATTCGCGACCCCTTCCCTGTTATAGCCATAAGCCTTTAACTCAGGATAATGCGTGGTGGCAATGACTCGCGCGCCTCTTCCGTGAACTTCGTCCAGGAGCGAAATGGCAAGCGCTGCGCCTTCTTGGGGATCTGTTCCGGCACCGAGTTCATCAAAGATAACGAGTGAATTTTCATCAAATTTCTCAAGAATGTCAACAATATTGACCATATGCGAAGAAAATGTACTCAAGCTTTGCTCGATCGATTGCTCGTCACCGATATCCGCAAATATCTGGTCGAACACAGCAAGTTCCGAGCCTTCAAGCGCCGGTACCGGTATGCCTGCCTGCGCCATCAATGTAGAAAGGCCGACGGTTTTCAATGTGACGGTTTTACCGCCCGTGTTCGGGCCGGTGATGACGATGGCCGTAATGTCCCCGCCGAATTCGATGTTGTTCGGCACGACTTCGTCCATTGGGATCAGCGGATGGCGCGCTTTTTTCAGGTTGATATAGCCGCGCGTATTCATCTCCGGTGTCGAACATTTATGGGCTGTGCCGTATTTGGCTTTTGCCAAAATCAAATCAACTTCAGAAAGTACGCCGACCAGCGTAAACAGCTCGTGCGCAACTTCCTGAACTTGTGCCGACAGCATCTGAAGAATGCGGTCGATTTCATCTTTTTCCTTGAGCCTCAAACGCCTTACCTCATTGTTCGCCTGGACGACTGCATCAGGTTCGATAAACAGCGTTTGGCCGGAAGACGATTGATCGTGTACAATGCCGCCGTAATGGCTTCTGTATTCTTGCTTGACGGGAATAACAAACCGGTCGTTGCGGATGGTCACGATCGAGTCCGAGAGCATTTTCGACGCATTGCGCCCGCGAATCAAGCTTTCCAGCTTTTCGCGCACACGGCTTTCCTGCGCACGCAGCGACTGGCGTAGGCTGCGCAGTTCTGAACTGGCACTGTCGACGACCGTGCCATTGTCATCGATGCAAGCGTTGATATCGTGCTCTAGCTGCGTTAAGATCGGCATGCTTTCTTTCT
>JASKZU010000177.1 GCA_030147455.1 Planococcus sp. (in: firmicutes)
GACGGGCAGATTGCACAGCTTCATTATAAAAGGCGCAGAAATTAAGAATGAAAATAGCAAAATCAAAAGACGGGCAAAAGCCCGTCTTTTTTATGTTCAAGAATCAAAAGAACAGCAAATTTTAATCTGAAAAGAAGATTTCTGCTAATTCCTTTTTGTAGGTCTAAAGAATTTATCCACGATAGAAAGGCCTAGCAAGTTATCAAAAAATTCAACAACAAAGTCATTCTGTCATATTGTTTTCACCATTTTCCAACTATATACTTTAGTAGAGAATCTATTGTCGATTCTTACCAAAAAAAGGAGGGGAAGTATGAAACAATTTAAAGTTGTGTTTTTTACTTTAGCTATTATTTTTCTATTGACGTTTACCCATTCATCAGTTTCTGCACACTCATCCGATCTTTATGAGGGCGTTTCCGGCAGCGAAGTGACGGAACTGCAAACAAAATTGCAGAAGCTTGGTTATTTTACAGTTGCTCCGACCGGCTATTACGGATCGATTACCAAAACTGCAGTGGCACAATTCCAACGCGATTTTGGCGTGAGTGCAACAGGCTTTGCAGGCCCTCAAACGCGTGAAAAAATGAAACAAGTGGAAATGATGGCACGCACAGTCCACGGCGAAGCCCGCGGAGAAGCGTTCGAAGGACAGGTTGCAGTCGCAGCGGTCATTATGAACCGTGTACAATCCAATGAGTTTCCAAACAGTACATACGGCGTTATTTTCCAGCGCAACGCCTTTACGGCGGTTCAGGACGGCCAGTATGCGATGGGGCCCAATGCCACTGCTTACCGCGCGGTGCGTTCTGCTGCAGGGGGCTGGGATCCGTCTCTTGGCGCCACCTACTACTATAATCCAGTCACTGCTACCAATCAGTGGATTTTTACCCGTACGACAATCAAAAAAATCGGCAAACATGTTTTTGCCCGCTAACAGTCAAAGCCTCCTAAATGGGGGCTTTTTTATGTATTGCCTTAACCAGATGCTTTTTTGGACAAAAGAAAATGCTTCCGGAAATTCCGGAAGCATAAACCTTATCCTTTGACTGCACCAGCGGTAATACCGGCAACAAAATAGCGCTGCAGGAAAATATAGGCAATGACCATCGGCGCTGAAGCGATGATGACTCCTGTGAAAAGCATCGGGTAGTTGGTTGAATACTGGCCTTGGAACTCGAGCAAAGCAAGCGGCAAGGTTTTGTAGGCGTTATCGGTGATGAACAACAGCGGATACAACAAATCATTCCAATGCATAACGAACAGGAAGATCGCGGTAGCCGAGAGAGACGGCAGCGACAGCGGAATGGCCACTTTCGTGAACATCTTCCAGTTGCCGGCACCGTCGATAGTAGCGGCTTCAAACAATTCGCGCGGCAATGTTTTCATAAAGCCTGTCAGAATAAAGACAGCGATCGGCATGGTGGACGAGATATTGACGAGAATCAGCCCGAGCAGGCTGTTTGTCAGCCCGAGATCCAGCACGAGCGAATAAAGCGGCACCATGATAACTTGTGCCGGCACCATCATGCCGAGCGTGAACAAGCCGAACAATACATTGCCGATCCAGTTGCGCAAACGCGTGATGCCGAATGCGATCATAGCTGCAAACAAAAGCGTCAAAGATACCGAGAACAGCGAGACAATGGTGCTATTCAAAAAGTAGCCGGCCATTGTTTGTTCCTGGAAAATTGAAATATAGTTATCGAATTTAAAGCCGTCTTCCGGTAAGCCAATAGGATTGCGGAAGGTCTCCTGAAGGGTTTTGACGGATGTCAAGATGACAACCATCAAGGGGATCAGGATCAGCAATGCGTAGACGAGCAGTGAAAATTTCCTGAACAGCAAGCATGCCGCCCCCTTTCTAGTAAGATATCCGATCTGAACGCAATGCTTTAAACTGCAAGAACGTGATCAGTGCAATGATGACCATGAAGATAACTGAAATCGATGAAGCGTAGCCGAATTGATAGCTTTTAAACGCTACATCGTAAATATACGTAGCGATAATTTCTGTTGATTTGTTCGGCCCGCCGCCGGTCATGGCAAAGACCAAATCAAACGCCTTGAACGACTGAATTGTTGTATAGGCGACAACAATCGTTGCGGAAGGGGCCAAAAGCGGCCATGTAACGCTTCTGAAAGTCTGCCACTTGCTGGCGCCTTCGATTTTCGCTACTTCGTAAAGGTCTTCAGGAATCGCCTGAAGCCCTGCCACAAAAATGATCAACATCTGGCCGGCATGGAACCACACTTGCGTAATGGCAAGCGAATAGATGGCGATATTGGCATTCCCGATCCAGTTCTGTGTAAGGAAGTCGAGCCCGACCAGGTTTAGCATCTGGTTCAGTATCCCCATCGATGGGTCGTAAACAAACGCCCAAATAAACGCAACCGATACGGACGAAAGAATGGTCGGGAAAAAGTAAAGAGCACGAAGAAATACATTCGTTTTCGTGTTTTTGATGACGATAAGCGCAAAAGCAAGAGCGACGATCGTCTGCAGGACCACGACCACGAGCATAAACTTCAAGTTGTTGCCGATGGCTTTGCGGAAAATCGAATCTCCGTTAAATGCCCGGCTATAGTTGTCGATGCCGACAAACTGGAATGCCGAACTCAAGCCGTCCCAGTCAGTAAAAGAATAAAACAGGGCACTGATCGTCGGGTAAAGGAAAAACAAGGTGTATAGTAAGAGCCCCGGAAGGAAAAATAGGTAAATCGACTTGGAAGTTCTCATGAATCAGTTAATTCCTGTTTTCTTCCACGATTTTCTGGGCAGCTTCGGCAGCTGCAGCTGGATCTTCACCGCCGATGACGCTTTCGATAGAGCCAAGCACCGCATCTTCAATCTGTGCATTGGTAATCAAATAGCGCGGCTGGAAGCGAGTCGTACGCTCATCGATCCAGTATGCCGTATTTTTCAATTCCTCAGACTCGTATTCGACGCCATTGACGGTCAAATGCTGTCCTGTTTCATTGGCGTATTTGGAAGCCACTTCCGGCTGGCTCAAATAGTCGATGAATTTTTT
>JASKZU010000186.1 GCA_030147455.1 Planococcus sp. (in: firmicutes)
ATCACCCTGTAAAAATGTCGCCTTTTGGATGGCTGACTTGTTCACGGTGCTGCTTAGCCAGTGCGAAGGCGAGCGTTACAGGACCTACCCGCCCAATGAACATCAGTGCCATAATGGTGAATTTTCCATATGCGGACAATTCACCGGTCAGTCCCATCGACAAGCCGACGGTTCCGAACGCGGAGAACGCTTCGAACACAATCCATTCAAATGGGGCATTTTCAGTATACGTAAGGATGAGTATACCGGTGAAAATAGCAGCCATACTGATGAAAACGATGGCCAACGACCGCTCCAGCAAATGCGAAGGAATGGCGCGGTTAAAAATGACCGCCTCTTTTTTCCCTTTTAAATAAGCGGCTACCGACAAAATGATGACGAGAAACGTAGTCAGTTTAATGCCGCTCCCCGTAGAGGCGCTGCCGGCCCCGATAAACATAAGCAGTGAAATCAGAACGATTGAACCGGTTTCCATGCTGCCGATATCGACCGAATTAAACCCAGCTGTACGCGGCGTGACGGCTTGGAAATAAGAAGCCCACAGCTTGTCGCCAAGTGGCAGGGAGCCGATTGTTCCTGGATTTCCGTATTCAGAGACGAACAAAAAGAACATGGCGAGCAAGTTCACGACAAAGGTTCCGGCAATCATAATTTTCGAGTGAAGCGACAACTGACGGAAGTTTCTTGTTTTCCATAAGTCGTACAACACTGTAAAACCGATGCCCCCAGAAATAAAAAGAAAGGTGATCATGATGTTCACGACCGGATCGCCTGCATAGGCAATCAAACCGTCGTCCCATAATGAAAACCCTGCATTATTGAAAGCCGAGATAGCATGAAAAATACTCGTGAACAAGCCGAATCCCCAACCGTATTCCGGAACCCAGCGGATTGCCAGGAAAACGGCTGCCAGCACTTCAATGCTGACCGTAAACAATAGCAGTACCCGTACAAGGCGAATCATGCCGCCGAGCGAATATTGGTTGAATGACTGCTGGATGAGGATGCGTCCTCTCAATCCGATCTTTCTGCCAAGCAATAACACAATCAAAATCGCAAACGTCATGAGCCCGAGCCCGCCGATTTGCATGAGCATCATCAATACGACTTGGCCAAACACCGTGAAATCATGCCCGGTGCTGACGACCGCCAAACCGGTTACAGTGGTGGCGGAAGTGGCAGTGAACAATGCATCAATCCATGAAATCGGTGTAACAGTTGCGATGGGCATCAGCAGTAAAAAAGTGCCCACCGCAATTGTCGCGAGAAAAGTCAAAGACAAAATCTGAGGCGGTGACATTTGAATTCGTTTGTACCAGACCGATTTTTTCATACTAGAGGCCAGCCCGGTCAAAGTGCTGAATATTTTTCTTCGTGCCCATCACCGTCAAAATATCGCCGGTTTCCAGTAAATCTTCCGGTACGGGCGATACATTCAGCTGTTCACCCCGTTTGATGGCAAGAACCTTAACTTTATACTTAGGATTAATTTTCAATTCATTTATCGATTTATGATTTACCTTGGCCGTGGCCAGCAATTCGGTGATGCTCCAGTCGGCGGACAAATCAATGGAATCCACGATTTTCTCGGACCCAAGCGTCTCGGCGAGCTTTCTGCCCATTTCGACTTCGGGCTGGATGACTCGTTCGACTCCAATTTTCATGAGTACTTTTTGGTGATAGTAATTTTGGGCTTTGACATACACGTGCGGAATCTGCAAGTCTTTTAGCACAAGCGTCGTCAGGATGCTCGTTTGGATATTCTCACCGATTGCGACGATGACGTGGTCAAAATTAGTGATGCCTGAACTTCGGAGTGCCGCTTCATTGGTCGCATCCAATTGCAGCGCATGCATAGAGCAGGCTGCAAATTCTGCTACCTTTTTTTCGTCCTGGTCGATTGCCAATACTTCATGCCCCAATTGGTTCAGCTCTTTGCAAAGGCTTCCCCCAAATCGTCCAAGGCCGATGACTGCGAATTGCTTTTTCTTCCATCCCATTACTTTTTCCACTCTTTTCCGTTGAATTTGAGCACAAAAAAACCATTTCAAAGAAACGGTCTGAGATAGACCTTTTCTCTCTTTTCTACGCTTACGGAGTTAGCTGTCGGATTAGGGATGGAGAGTACCCCTTCTTCTTCTGGAAGATTCACCCCAAGACCGGGTATCGATCGGTATGGTTCCCCCGCACAGAACGTGTTCTGTCTCAGCGATATAAAAGGTGGATTCTGTTGTACAAGCTAAAATATACGCTTCTAAATGGAAAAGTCAATACAATTTCGGGTGTCGAAAAAATATATTTCTGGGAATTTTTAGAGTGGGATTTTACATAAGGAATCAATAAATTTTAGCAGATCAGTAACATTCCAACGAGCCGAATCGTAGTAGTAAGTAGGAAGTCAATAAAGGGGGGAAAAATGAAAAACCATCAACTGGAACAATTGTACAAACATTATTCAAAACCCCTTTATTATTTTCTATGGAAATTATCTGGATCTGCACACGCAGCAGAAGATTTAACTCAGGAAACGTTTGTCCGCGCTACAATTTCCCTTTATACATACGAAGGAGAAGAAGCGCGTGCCTGGCTGTTCAAAGTGGCGCGCAACCTCTATATCGATGAATGGAGAAAACGAAAACGGCGGCAAGCCATTCCGTTGTTGAATTTGTTAAGAACGGACGAAGACTTTGTCAGCCCCTATGGGCTGCCGGAAGAAACAGTACTCGCAGAAGAGCAGCTCAGCGACATAAAAGAACTGCTTGGCTTTTTGCCAGAGCATTACCGTACGATCTTGTATTTAAGAGAAGCCGAAAACTTTAGTTATGCTGAAATCGAAACGACAATGGAGTTATCGGCAGACCAAGTAAAGGTGACGCTGCACCGTGCACGTAAAAAGCTGGCGGCGATTGCAAAAAAGAAAGGGTGGCAAGATGACAGAGTGGAATGAAGAACTGGAAAAAAAAATATTAAGAAGATCGCGATTTATACTGACATTCCGAATTCTGCGGTTGTTCTTGATTGGGATCCTCGTTTACGGAGCTTATATCACGATCTTAAATATGAGCATCGATAAACTGAAGGTGGCGGAAGAAAGTGAATTCTACACAAAACTGACGCTCGATTGGACTGTACCGAATGTACGCGGTTCAAGTTATTACGAACGAGGAGAAGTGACGCCATTTGGCATAAGCAAAGTCTCCTATCCGTTAACGCGTACAGTAGGAAAGGGCGAAATAGCCGCAGGAGAAGCGAAAGTAGAAAAACACTTGATAGGCGCGAATTCATTCGTGAGCTTTGAGTCATATGAAGGGGAGCAATTGAACAGCCATTATTTTTCATATCCAGAAGATCCGCGAAACGGAAAGCGATTAGAGCCTAATGGTCAGCCGGGAATATGGAATACACTTGAAAAACTCCATGAAGGAACCGTGGCGGAGATGGGAGTTTCCACCAGCCGCTTTATGGCGCCTCAAGAACTGGTTGAACAGTTAGAGCCTTATGATGTGGACGTTTTATGGATGCCGCTGCATACAGGTGAATTTGTTGATTTTG
>JASKZU010000105.1 GCA_030147455.1 Planococcus sp. (in: firmicutes)
AAAAGAACCGGAATCCGATTGGAGATTTCACCGGTAGCCTGGCCGTTGATCGGCAGTATATTCGCCAGGGCATTCATGGTGACGACCGCCACGAAAACAAGCGTCATCAGTAGTATGCGAATCATATGAAATCCCTCCTTATGTAACAGTATAAACTCGCAAGTGCATACGACCAATCATAAAGTTCAGGAAGTTTCCTAAAAATGGCGATATCGTGAAAAGTGGACAACACCGCCATAGCCGCCAGACACTTGGAAATGTTATACTACTTAATGTATTTTGAAAATTCGTTTATCCAGGGGGAAATTACATGGCAGTCACTTATCCGGAAGTATGGGAACTCGATAGCTTATTCCAGGGCGGCAGCAAGTCGGCCGAATTGAAAAACCATCTGGCCGAGACGGCAGAAAAGCTTGCGCACTTTGAACAAGCTGCAGAACAGCTGGCCATTCCATCCGCAGCAACAGAAGCGGAGCAGGTGGCAGAGTTTTTAGAACAAACCGCGTCAGTCTCTATAGATCTTCGTCAATCAGGAGCATTTATCGGCTGCTTGATGGCTCAAAACACAGAAGATAAAAAAGCTGCTCTTTTAAACAGCGACCACGCAATTTTCAGATCCCGTTTTCAAAGCGCTTTCCTGAAATTCAAACAAAAACTGATGGCCACTGATCCGCAAGTATGGAAAGAACTCATCGCGACAGAGCAACTAAAGCCGTTCGCTTTTGTTATGCAAGAATGGCGCGATCAGGCCGGGCGCATGCTGTCCGAGAAAGAAGAAGGGCTTATTACTTCACTCGGCATCGATGGCTACGATGCTTGGAGTGAACTATATGATTTACTGGTTGCTTCGATTTCAGTCAAAGTAGAAGTAGACGGCGAAACAAAGACGCTGTCGGTAGGACAAGCCAATAACTTGAGCTCCCACGAAAACGCAGGTGTGCGCGAACAAGCTTATGACCAATTAGAGCAGGCATGGACAGACAAAGAAGACTTGTTTGCGAAGACATTGAATTCGCTCGCAGGCTTCCGGCTGCAGATGTATCAAAAGCGCGGAGTAGATCAGGTGCTCGAGGAACCGCTCCAAATGAACCGCATGAAGCAGGAAACGCTCGATGTGATGTGGCAGGCTATCAGCGAAAACAAAGCGCCTTTTGTTGACTACCTGTCGCGAAAAGCGCAGCTGTTGGGGAAAGAAAAGCTGGCTTGGCATGACGTGGATGCACCGGTCATGGAAAACTCACAGCAATTTGATTATGAACAAGGCGCCGATTTTATTTTGCGCCATTTTGGCAAGTTTGGGCCGGAATTGGAAAAATTCTCGCGCCATGCACTTGAAAACGGCTGGGTAGAAGCAGAAGATCGCCCGCATAAAATGCCGGGAGGATTTTGCACGTCGCTCCCAAAAAACAAGGAGTCGCGTATTTTCATGACCTATAGCGGGTCGATGTCGAACGTTGCAACACTCGCGCATGAACTGGGCCATGCTTTTCATACCCATGCGCTAAAACCGGTTCATTACTTGAATCAGGGCTATGCGATGAACGTTGCGGAAACCGCTTCGACGTTCGCTGAGATGATCGTAGCGGATGCGGCGGTGAAGAACGCGGAATCAAAACAGGAGAAAATCTCTTTGCTCGAAGATAAAATCCAGCGAAGCGTTGCTTTCTTTATGAATATCCGCGCACGCTTCTTATTCGAAACGCGTTTTTATGAAGAGCGCAAAAACGGCGTTGTCCCGGCAAGCCGCTTGAATAAATTGATGGAGCAAGCACAGGAAGAAGCATTCGGCGGTGGATTGGCTAGTGGGCATCCACACTTTTGGGCTTCCAAATTGCATTTCTATATTACAGATGTGCCGTTTTACAATTTCCCGTATACGTTTGGCTATTTGTTCTCATTGAGCGTTTACGCTAAAGCACTCGAAGAAGGGCAAGGCTTTGAAGAAAAATACATGGCGCTGCTTCGCGATACAGCAGTCATGACGACAGAAGATTTGGCGATCAAGCATCTCGGCGAAGACATCACCCAAAAAGAATTCTGGGAAAAAGGCTTGGCGCTATGCACAAAAGATGTGGAAGAGTTCATCAAATTGACTGCAGAAGAGGGATAAGATGAATCTGCTTTTTGAAGGAAGAACTTGCTATCTCCGCACACTCACTGTAGAAGATGCAGAAGACATGGTGCAGGTGCTGCTGAGAAATCGTGATTACTGGGCTATTTATGAGCCGCGGCACCGGGATAGTTATTTTACGGTTGCGGTTCAGCGGGAAAAAATCCGCGAGTCGATTTACCAGGCACGTGAAAACCGTGAATACAGCTTTGGCATTTTTTCGCCCGAGACCAATCAGCTGATCGGACATATTTCCATCTATAGCATCAAGCGGTTGCCGTTTCTCAGCGCATTGGTCGGCTATTCGATGGATGAACAGTTTATTGGCCGCGGAATCGGCAGTGAAGCGGTTCAATTGGTCACGGCTTTCGGCTTTGAGCAATTGCGCCTGCACCGAATCGAAGCTTATGTGTCGCCGGATAATGCAGGGTCTATCCGCGTGCTCGAGAAAGCCGGTTTTTATAAGGAGGGATTGCTCAAGCAGTTTCTTCATATCAACGGGGAATGGAAAGACCATTTTTATTACGCGCTGCTCGAGCAGGATTTTTGAAAGGGCAAGGCCACCTATCGAAAATGGTGGAAAAACGTGCGCAGATGGCTTGAAACATAAAGGGAGGGACCACATATGGACCGCCAGCAATTGTTTGCCTATCATCAATGGGCTACCCAAAAAATATTAGAGCATATCGAGGAAGCAGCACAAGAGGATTACAGTCGTTCAGGAACCAATTCTTTTTCTTCGATGTATGAAACAATCGCCCACACAATCGGCGTTGAAAAACTTTGGTTCAAGCGAATGAACGGCGTTCAAAAACCGGCTTTTGAAGAATTTAATGTAGAGACGGCCCAAAAGGCGAAAGAAGCCTTTTTGCTGCTGCACGCCGAAATGGAATTATATTTTGCTTCGTTGACAGAAGAAACTTGGCAGGAACAGCTGCCCTATTACAACACAAAAGGCGATGCGTTCCGCCACAGCCGTGAAGAAATGCTGTTTACGCTTATCAATCATGGCAGCTACCACCGCGGTCAGCTGACATCATTCCTGCGGCAGTTTGGGCATTCCGGCATTGCGATCGATTATATTTATTTTCCACAAGAAAACCGCTGAGATTACTCAGCGGTTTTTGTGTATCCATCTGTGATGACATCAAGTTTTCCGGTTTTCGGATCGATTACCAGGCCGTGGACAGGAACGTTTTTGTCCATAAGCGGATGGTGGCGCACCATGTCGACGCTGTGGCGCACGCTTTCCGATACGTCGTCAAAGCCTTTGAGCCATTCATCAAGGTTGACGCCGGAGAATTTCATTTGCTCGATCGTGCTTTCTTCAATGCCGCGGCTTTTCATTTTTTCGAGAATGCCTTCCGGCTTGACCGAAGCCATGCCGCAATCGTGATGGCCAATGATATATATTTCATCGGCGTTTAATTCATAGACAGCGACGAACAAGCTGCGCATAATGCCGCCGAATGGATGGTTGATGACCGCTCCGGCGCTTTTGACGATTTTGACATCACCGTTTTTGAAATTCATTGCTTTTGGCAACAGTTCGAACAGCCGTGTATCCATACAAGTTAAAATAACGATGCGCTTATCCGGGAATTTGGTTGTAATAAATTCTTCGTAGCGCTTTTCTTCCACAAATTTTTCGTTGTAATTTAAAATCTCATTTAATAAAGACATCCGAGTTCCTCCTTGATGGTCAGTTGAATGGGATTAACGTGACATTTTTTCAAGCTGGTCAATCATGTCGAGCGAACGTCCAGTGCCGATGGCGACAGACTCCAACGGATCGGGCGCGATATGGACCGGAACAGAAATTTCCTGTGTCAGCCATTCCTGCAAGCCTTTCAGCAATGCGCCGCCGCCTGAAATGACGACGCCTTGGTCAACCATGTCGCCGGACAGTTCCGCCGGGCAGTTTTCCAATGTTGCGCGGATGCATTCAAGCACAGCGGACAGTGATTCCGCCAAGGCTTTTTGCATTTGCTCCGAACTGAGTTCGATTGTTTTCGGAAGGCCGGTCAAAACGTCCCGCCCGCGGACATTCATCATTTTCGGTTCATGGGCTATCGGCGCGTAGCCGATTTCCTTTTTGATCGTTTCGGCAGTTTTCTCGCCGATCAACACGTTGTAATGCTTCCGGACATATTGAATGATATCCTCATCCATCCGGTCGCCGGCTATTTTAATGGTGCTTGACGAAACAACGCCCCCGAACGAAATGATGGCCACTTCCGTCGTACCGCCGCCGATGTCGACGATGGCTGATGCGATCGGTTCAGTGATCGGCAAGCCGGCGCCAATTGCTGCCGCGACCGGTTCTTCAATCAAGTGAACAGATTTTGCGCCACTTTGCTTGACGGCGTCATGGATCGAGCGCCGTTCGACAGCTGTTGCGCCGGATGGCGTACATACCATTACGTTCGGCTTGCGCAGCGAACTGCCCAGTTGCTTGGCTGCTTTTTGCATGACCAGCCGCACCAATTCGCGCGTCACATCGAAATCCGCAATCACGCCTTCTTTCATCGGACGAATGATGCGGATCGTGTCCGGTGCTTTGCCGAGCATTGCTTTTGCTTCAGTGCCGATGGCGATTACTTCACCGCTGCGTGCGTCGAGCGCCACGACAGAAGGTTCGTTCAAAATAACGCCTTTTGATTTTGTATAGACAAGAATGTTGGCGGTACCGAGGTCAATCCCGATATCCGTTGCAGAAAACATGAATAAATTCCTCCTAATCGGTGTAAGCAATGCTTATTCAAATAGTATCATTTTCCTGCGAGATGGGATAGTAGGATTACGAATAGAAAAAAAGCTTTGCCCAATTTTCAGGGCAAAGCTTTTTTACTCAGTAGCGCTCTTTCGGTAGCGGATCGATATGCTCTGCATCGTGACTGTGAAGCTCTTTGCCAAGAAAATGCATAAGCGTGAAGAAGAATAGGAAGATTACGACCATAAACCCGAGAACAGCAGTTATACCGTACAACATTGTGATAACCCCTCTCTAAACTGTCATTATCCTAATTAGTATACATGAAATTCTAGAGAAAATTAAGTGACGAATTATCGATCTTTAAAATGCCCAGTTACCGCCGCGGAAAATCGGTTCGCGGGTGCCATCTTCCAAGATGCCGTCAATATCCATCTCAGCAGAACCGACCATAAAGTCGACATGTGTGATGCTTTGGTTTAGACCATGAGCTGCAAGGTCCTCAGCAGACATCGTCTTGCCGCCTTCTAAGCAGAACGAGTAAGCACTGCCGATAGCAAAGTGGTTGGAAGCATTTTCGTCATACAGCGTATTGAAGAACAAGATGCCGGAATCAGAAATCGGCGAATGGTGGGGAACAAGCGCCACTTCTCCGAGGCGGTGTGAACCTTCATCTGTCGCCACTAATTCTTTCAGCACCTCTTCGCCTTGCTTAGCAGTGATGTCTGTGATGCGTCCATCCTGGAACGAAATTTTGAACTTATCGATAATGTTGCCGCCGTAGCTCAGTGGCTTGGTGCTTGAAACATGCCCATTGACCGCATCTTTATGCGGCACAGTAAACACTTCTTCAGTCGGCATATTGGCCATAAATGCATGGCCTTTTTCATTGATTGAACCGGCTCCTGCCCACAGGTGGCCTTTTGGAAGCGTAACTTCCAAATCAGTGCCCGGTGCTGTGTAATGCAATTTTGCATATTGTTTGCTGTTCAAGTAGTCGACTTTCGTATGAAGCGTCCGGTCGTGTTCAAGCCAAGCTTCGATCGGCTCATCCACATCTGCACGGACTGCCTTGAATACAGCATCCCAAAGGGAGTCGACTTGTTCGTTTTCCGGCAGTTCCGGGAACACTTTCGTGGCCCAATCTTTAGAAGGCGCGGCAAGGACCGACCAGCTGATCTTGTCGGACTGTACATACTGGCGG
>JASKZU010000208.1 GCA_030147455.1 Planococcus sp. (in: firmicutes)
CTGGAAGCACGTAGATGCCTTCCGCATAGTTTTTTGGGACCAGCTTGCTTTCAATGCCGAGTTCCTGAAGCGAACAAATCATACCGTTCGATACTTCACCCCGAAGTTTCGCTTTTTTGATTTTCATTCCGCCCGGAAGTGTTGCGCCAGGGCGCGCCACGATAACATGCTGCCCCGCTACAATATTGGCTGCGCCGCAGATGATTTGATCGACTTCTCCGCCAACATCCACTTGGCAAATCGACAGCTTGTCGGCTTCCGGATGCTTTGAGCACTCTGTTACATAGCCGATGACCAAGTTCGAAAGCCCTTCCGAACGGTCGATCACGGCATCCACTTCGATGCCGGCACGGGTGATTTTTTCCCCGAGTTCTGCCGGCGGCAAATCTTGTGTATTCACATATTCTTTGAGCCATTTTGTTGATACTAACATGAAAGTTCCTCCTTAAAGTTCCGTTCGTTGAAATTGGGATAAAAAGCGTACGTCGTTTGTATAGAAATGGCGAATGTCTTCAACGCCGTATTTCAGCATCGCAATTCGTTCCGGCCCCATACCGAATGCAAATCCAGTCAGGCGCTTGGAATCATAGCCAGCCATATCCAATACGTTAGGATGAACCATGCCGGCTCCCAAAATTTCAATCCAGCCCGTTTTCTTGCAGACGTTACAGCCTGAGCCGCCGCATTTAAAGCAGGAAATGTCCATTTCAACAGAAGGTTCCGTAAACGGGAAAAAGCTTGGGCGCAGGCGGATTTCGCGGTCATCGCCGAACATTTTCTTGGCGAAAACAGATAACGTGCCTTTCAAGTCGCTCATGCGGATGTCTTCTCCAACCACAAGCCCTTCGATTTGTGTAAACTGATGCGAATGCGTCGCATCGTCATTATCCCGGCGGTATACTTTCCCCGGGCAAATGATTTTAATCGGCTCTCCGCCTTTGGCTGCCATCGTTCTTGCCTGCACCGGCGATGTATGCGTGCGCAGCAAAATGTCCTCCGTAATGTAAAACGAATCCTGCATATCCCGTGCCGGATGGCCTTTTGGCAAGTTCAACGCTTCGAAATTGTAATAATCTTTTTCGACTTCCGGGCCTTCAGCGATTTCATAGCCCATGGACAAGAACAAATCTTCGATTTCCTCGACGACACGCGTCAACGGATGGGCATTCCCTGTTTTGGCTGGGCGTCCGGGCAAAGAGATGTCGATCGTTTCGCGCTGGAGCTTTTCGTTGATGGCCTGCTCTTCCAATACAGCCATTCGTGCATCCAATGCTTCGGTGACTTCTGCACGGACGACGTTGACAAGCGCCCCCATTTTCGGGCGTTCTTCTGCAGGCAATTTGCCCATGCCTTTTAAAACGTCAGTGATCGGCCCTTTTTTCCCTAAGTACGCTACGCGAACATCCGTTAACTCTTTAACGGTTTGCGCTGATTCGATTTTCCCCAGCGCTTCTTCTTTTAATTCTTGTAATCTTGCTTCCATTTTTTCTCCTCCTTAAACATAAAAAAGCCCCGTCCCTAAAAGGGACGAGGCATAGATTCGCGGTACCACCCTAGTTGCCGCACGGATGCAGCCACTCGATTTTTGTAACGGCTCTTCACCGGCCTGGCTTTACGGCTAAGTGCCGCTTCCCGCCAGGCAGCTCACGGGGTGAACTTCCGAAGTGCCTGCATATCCGCGCTTTCAGTCGAGGGCGGATTTCCTTGGATGCAGGGGAACGACGTACTTTTCCCGGTCGATGCTTTTATTATTTCTCTTCTATTATAATGAATTCCACTCGGTTAATCAAACACCATTTTTTTCAACGAGGCTGTATAAAAGAATGCCCGCAGCAACTGCGACGTTCAACGATTCGGCAGGCCCATAGAGCGGCACCATCAAATTTTGCGTCGTTTGTTCCAACAGCTGCGGCTCAACGCCGCTTCCTTCGTTTCCGACGAGCAGCGCGAACTGCTCTTGCCGCGAAGCTTCATACATCGGCACCGCTTTGTAAAGCGCTGTGCCGAATACAGGAACACTGCGGTTTTTCAGCTGTTCGACCCAATCAAACAAATCGCCTTTAACGACCGGCACTTGAAAATGCGCACCTTGCGCTGAACGAACGGTCTTCGGATTGAACGCATCTGCAGAGCCTTTTCCAAGAACGACGGCATCGATTCCGGCTCCTGCAGCTGTGCGGATCATTGTCCCGATATTGCCTGGATCCTGTACGGCATCCACCAGCAGCAGCGTCTTCCACTGCTGCTGCTCGGAGTCTTCAAATTGCGGCTGCGCGCAATGCGCAAAGATCCCTTGTGTATGCTCGGTTTCAGCCAGTTCTTTCGCGATTTGCGCAGTGACCACATAAAGCGTCACGCCGTCGATTTCCCAGTTATCGGGAATATCCGTGCCTTCGCGCACAATCAAGCCTTTGACCAACTGTTTTTTCTTTAACGCCTCTTCCGTCAAATGAAAGCCTTCCACTAGAAATTCGCTGAATTTATCCCGTTCTTTTCGTGTCGTACTGAGCTTTTTCCAGTGCTTGACGAGCGAGTTTTGCAATGATTCAATTCGTTTCATCCACGTTCACCACTTTTTTCAGAATAGCTCCAGTATAACATAGGGAAGAATCAAGCAGTGAAGAAATCAAAGCCCAGTGCCGTCAAGATGCCGAAAATGAGTGTCCAGGCAGCGATGCTGACCGTGCTCCAGATTGTCGTGTTGCGCTTCGTTGCACCGAGCGTCATGCCGATAAATGCCGCGATGTGTGTGCCGATTAAAATCGGCCCTAACAGCGAGAGTCCTGGAAGCCCGTATTTGTTCCAGATGCGTACGGCCCGTTCACTTTTTTTCGAAGGTTGTTTTCCTTTGGCTTCCTGCCTTTTCGTATACCAATCCCGGAATTTGTCAAAACCAACAATCAGCAACAGCACCGTTGCCATATTGCCGATAAAGGCGACGATCATGACCATCGCCGGCGACAATCCCCAAATGATGCCGAGCGGAATGACCAAAGCAATTTCAAACCATGGAATTGCAGCTCCCAGAAAAATCAGCACATACTCATAAATCATTCAGTTTCCTCCTTTAAATGCTTGCGTATTTCCAGATAGTACACCAAGTTTTATCCGAATGCGACAGCTAGAATGCCCCATGCGATAACCAAGCGCGAAACCGGCAGGAGCATGACGATAATGGCCAAAAACGGTAATGCCCACGTCATCAATGTATATACTTTTTGGGCTGCTTTTCGCGTAATGTATGTCATTCCCTCGTCTTCTTCCATAAATTCCGGCGGCCGAATCGAAAAAAGGGAAAGTTTTTTATCCGGGTTAAGGCGGTTAAAACGTCTCAGCTGAATCAAGTAGATAATGATCAGCACTAGATACGCAACGACCGCTGCAAACAACAATATGCCGCCGAACGACTGGGACTGAATACTGATCGCTGACTCTTCGACAGTGACTGTTAAATAGCGTGAACTGAAACCGACTGCCATCACCGCTAAAATTATGAGAAAGGCCATATTCCATAAGGGATAAGATCTTCTAAAATCTTTGTTCATGATCGTTCCTCCTCTTCCAGCCAGAATAATTCACCTATTTCCACTTGCAATGTTTGGGCGAGTTTTAATGCCAAAGTAATCGATGGCGAAAATTCGCCTTTCTCGATAAATGCGATGGTTTGGCGAGTCACCTGCACAAGGCCTCCAAGTTCGCTTTGGGTGTAACCATAACGCGCCCTTAACTCTTTCACACGATTTCTCAGCATCTACACACCTCTCTTCATGTAAAGTTTATATAACATAATGTAATGTATTATTAACATTAAGTCAAGTAAACCTAACATTTCTCTCAAAAAGAAAAAGCCCGACTTTTGTCGGGCTTTCGGTTTAATCAAACGTGATATTTGTAACAGTGTCGCGA
Source organism: Planococcus sp. (in: firmicutes) (assembly GCA_030147455.1). Classification (GTDB taxonomy): domain Bacteria; phylum Bacillota; class Bacilli; order Bacillales_A; family Planococcaceae; genus Planococcus. The sequence goes on from JASKZU010000208.1 coordinate 3,907, forward strand.
TCAAGTTTTTTAATTACTTCAATAATCAGCTTGACGGCATTCTCATAATCGTCGCGGTGCAGGATTCCAGCGTGTGAATGGATATAGCGTGTGGCTACGCCAATCGACAAAGCCGGTACGCCATTTGCCGTTAAATGAATCGAGCCGGCATCGGTTCCCCCGCCTGCAATTGTTTCAAATTGATACGGGATGCCGGACTCTTCGGCTGTATCCACTACAAGTTCGCGCAATCCACGGTGTGAAATCATGGAAGCGTCAAACAATAGAATTTGCGGGCCGTCACCCATTTTGCTGTTGGATTCTTTTGACGTGATACCCGGCGTATCGCCGGCAATTCCAACATCAACCGCGAAGCCGATATCCGGTTGAATCAATGCCGTCGCCGTTTTAGCTCCGCGCAGCCCGACTTCTTCCTGAACTGTTCCAACACCATAGACAATGTTCGGGTGCTCGGTGTCTTTTAAGCCTCTCAGTACATCAATCGCAATAGCGCAGCCGATTCGGTTATCCCAAGCTTTTGCCATCAACAGCTTGTCGTTGTTCATCACTGTAAATTCGAAATACGGCGTAACCATATCCCCCGGGGTTACTCCCCATTCTTTTGCTTCCTCGCGAGAAGATGCCCCGATATCAATGAACATATCTTTGATTTCAACCGGCTTTTTGCGTGCTTCAGGAGATAAAATATGCGGCGGTTTTGACCCGATGACCCCCGTTACTTCTTTGCCGCTTCTTGTCGTGATCGTGACTCGCTGTGCAAGCATTACCTGATTCCACCATCCGCCGACCGGTTGGAATTTTAAAAAGCCTTTATCATCGATTTGCGATATCATAAAGCCGACTTCATCCAAATGTCCAGCAATCATAATTTTCGGCCCGCCGGCAAGACCTTCTTTTTTAGCGATCAAGCTGCCCAAGTTATCGGTTTCGATCGAATCTGCAAAAGGCGCTATGTATTTCTTCATTACTTCACGGGATTGGCGCTCGTTGCCGGGAATGCCGTTAGCATCTGTCAGGTCTTTAAGCATTTGTTGTGTTTCGTCTAGCTTTGACATTATTTCGACCTCCTAAATAGTAAGTGCTTTTTTATTATATAGGAAAGCAGAAATGTTATCAAAAAATTCTCTTAATAACCTTCTTGTTGTCTCTTATAATTGATTTCATTTTTAGCGATATAAGCATCCAGCACTTCTTTGTAACTAAAGCCCAGTCCACCTGCCACTGAGCCAAACAATTGCCAAAGCGTGCGGTAGTTGTGCGCGGAGGCATTTTCGGAAAACTCGGTAACACCTTTATGTGCGGCCAAGAACAGCTCAGTCAGTTCTTGCTCTGCTGAAGGCTCCGGCCACTCTGCAAGCGAATCCAAATCTTTTTCGATGCCGAGCGACAGAATAAAATGAATGCAGTCGACGTATTCTTCAAGCAATGTTTCTTTATCAGAAGGTCCTTTTGCACTCCAAAACTTAAAGCAGCGGGTTTCATTCGCCAGTTCTGCCAATTCTACTTGAAGGGCTAATACTTTTTTGCGAAAAACCGGCTCTTCGATATTCTTGCTTGATTGGATAAATCCATCCAGCTCACGCTGCATATGGAATAATGGTTGTAAATTCATTTTTTTATCTCCTTTTCCTTCGTAAAAGTGAAACTTCCAGCGTTCTGTTTCGTATTATACACAAGACTATGGAGATGGGGGGCATAAACCGATGGCATTTTTGATTCGTTTGATCATGATCGCCCTGATAATTTATTTGTTTTACCGTCTCATCAAATATATTTTTGACCCGAAACGCAAACTGGATGCAGCTCTTGAAAACGGCACTTATTATTTTTATGATGATGTCCGCAATGTAAGAAAAAACTTTTTCATTGCGCTGCGCGGCGTTCGGTTTGAAGGTGAGAAATATCTCGGAACGACTCAAGAATCTTTTGACGTCGTCTCTATTTTTGTCTGGACCGAAACACCAGATAAATTGATCGGGTTCACGAGAGAAGATTTTCTCTTTATGGAAAAAGAAATCTCCATGAACTATCCCGATGCGGACATTTCATGGAAAAGCCCGATTGAACAATTGATGAGAAAGGAGGAAGAAGCCTAGGCTTCTTCCTC
>JASKZU010000115.1 GCA_030147455.1 Planococcus sp. (in: firmicutes)
GCAAGCACGATGCCTTCGTTCCATGCTTTTCTGATGATGTGGTCCAGTTCCCATTCCTTCCACAACGCCAGCAAGTTTTTCGTATTGCCCCCGCCAACATAAAGAATGTCTTGGCCCAACACAAATTGCTCCAGATTTTCTGCCGGCGGCTTAAACAGCGACAAATGCGACGGTTCGCATTCATGTTGGTTGAAGGCTGCGTAGAACCTGTCGATATAACTCTCAGCATCGCCGCTTGCGGTTGGGATAAAGCAAATTTTCGGCGTCTTTTTTTCCGATTGTTTTAAAACGTACGTATCCAACAGCGGATTATCCGGTTCCATCGAGAATCCGCCGCCTCCGAGTGCGATAATTTGCTTCATGGCATTTCACCCTTTCTGCATGCATGTTTTTTCAACAAATAAATGCTTTTGTTCAGCAAACAAAAAAATCATGAATTTTCAAAGCAACAGCAGCCGGCCTTATGTCTAATGTTCCCATCACATCCAGCTCGATCCACATCGGCTCATACGTTCCGCGATTCCGGTTGGAATCAGTGTATTCACGGCCGCTTCCTGAACCGAGCAATCCGCCTGTTTTCGTTGCAAGAAAAAAGAATTGCGTACGTCCGTCTTCCAGGACAGCAAAGCGCTGCTGCACCGCAACGTTCAAGCCGGTTTCTTCGAACGCCTCTCTTTTGGCGGCAGTTTCGGGTGTTTCGTCCCCCTCGATGCCGCCTCCCGGTAGTACATAATAAAGAGAATCGCTCCAAACTCTCTTGATCAAGAGGATGTGCCCTTCTTCGATAACGATGACTGCTGCCCTGTTTCTCAACTGCCCCCTCCTTTCCAGCATTCCTTCATCACACATGACGTCCTTTAAGACCGCGGTATGTTAAGCCGGTCTTGCCTGTCCGGTTCTTCCTCGATTTGCTGCTCGTAAGGATTGTAATGCTTTGTGTCTTCCTGGTAATGATCGACCGACCAATCTTCGCCTTTTAAACCGGATATGAGATCGTCATACGGTGTATGCACAATATGCGGGAGAGATTTCTTTTTAGCGGCATTTCGGTAAATCACCCAGCCGGCGACAGCGACAATAAACAAGTTCGCAACAATTGCCATATAGATTCCTCCTAAAGATAAGTTCGAATCTTTTTTCTTTTATCTATTTTACGCTAATAATTAAAGAAAGTTTCACAATGGCTGAGAAAATCCGGTTCCAATTTAGAGGCACAACAAAAGCCGAAAGGAAATATCCTTTCGGCTTTTGAACTTGATATTTTTTTATTCGCTGAGAAACAAGAAGACCTGCTTTTCGCCTTGATCGGATTTTCCGACAAAGCGGTCTGTATAATCGATCCACTTTGCGCGTTCACAGCGGACGTCGATTTTATCGCCAAGCTCGGCCTCGATTTTGTACATTTCTTTGGAAATCTCCGCAAATGACCGGTTAAAGTGACAAGCGGCCTGCTCAAAAGGAGAGTGGCGCGTCAGCAACGTTCGAAATTCATCTACCGTCTCTGCCTGTTCAGCTAAAGTATCTTCCAAATCCGTAATAAAACGATATAGCTGCCGTTGTTCATCGGTAAGCCGTGCAACTTCACATCTTAACAAGTAGGCCATCATGCCGTCGTTCATCACGCCACTCCTTTCTTTTTTTATTTTACCAGCTTGATTTTTTTACGCCTGGAATTTGCCCTTTATGGGCCAGTTCGCGAAAAGCGATGCGGGACATGCCGAATTTGCGCATAAAAGCACGCGGGCGTCCGGTCACTTCGCAGCGGTTTTTCAGCCGTGTCGGCGATGAATCTTTCGGCAGTTTGGCCAACGCTTCATAATCGCCTTTTTCTTTCAGTTCTTTCCGCAGTTCTGCATAATGCGCAACCATCTTGCGTTGTTTCCGGTCGCGTGCAACTTTTGATTTTTTCGCCATCGGTGCAGCTCCTTTCCTGTATCAGGTTTATTTGGTTTCGCGGTGCAAGGTTACTTTTTTAAGCCTAGGGCTGTATTTTTTCAATTCGATGCGCTCTGGATTGTTGCGTTTGTTTTTAACGGTCGTGTAATTGCGGTCGCCTGTCTCTGTGCAGGCTAATGTGATGTTCACTCTCATCAGTCGTTCCTCCTTTTAATGGATCATGGTCATTTGCGGCAGCGGATCATTGAATGTGCGCCAGTCCTGCCTTGCTTCTTCTTCGGTTAGTAGACATGCGTCCAGCGAATTAGCCAGTTGCTGCTGGTCCATTTCGATGCCGATCAGCACCAATTCGGTGAGCTTGGCCCCGTATGCTTCGTCCCACGCACCGGCCGTCTCAAGACTTGCCGAAGGGCCTGCCTGCGACAACAGCGTCGCAAAGCCATCGCGTGTAGCAATGCGCAGGAACCCTTTTGCGCGAACGATTTCTACAGGCCAGTCCATAATCCAATCAAACAAGCGCTCGGGATGAAATGGCGTGGTGCTGCGGTAGACAAAAGATGAAATGCCGTATTCTTCTGTTTCCGGTACATGTTCTTCGTTCAATTCCTTGATCCACCCTGCCCCTTGGCTTGCCCGTTCGAAATCAAACCGCCCGGTGTTCAGCACATCTTGAATCGCCACTTCGGATTGCACCGTCTGTAGGATGCGCGCTGATGGATTTAATGCTTGGATCACGCCTTGCAGTTCGCCTGCTTTGTGTTTGGCCAGCTGGTCGGTTTTATTCAGGAGGATGACGTCTGCAAACTCGATTTGATCGATTAGCAAATCGGAAATTTCGCGTTCGTCGTCTTCGGTCGCCCCTTCTTTACGTTCAAGCAAGGTTTCGCCGGAAGCAAAATCCTTCCAGAAACCGTGGCCATCCACAACTGTTACCATCGTATCCAATCGGCATAGCCCGGACAAATCCACACCAAGTGTTTCGTCCATGTAGCTGAAGGTCTGGGCGACCGGAACCGGTTCGCTGATGCC
>JASKZU010000242.1 GCA_030147455.1 Planococcus sp. (in: firmicutes)
GGACTAACTTTCCCCCGTGGTAGTCAACTTTGAATATTTTGCGCAAAACCAAAATGTTATCAAAGGGGGAAACGAACCATGGAAACTATGGGACGTCACGTAATCGCAGAACTTTGGCAGTGTGATTTTGACAAATTAAACGATATGGAATATATCGAAAAAACTTTTGTTGATGCAGCACTCAAATCAGGAGCGGAAATCCGCGAAGTCGCTTTTCACAAATTTGCACCTCAAGGGGTCAGCGGCGTCGTGATCATATCCGAATCGCATTTGACTATTCACAGCTTCCCGGAACACGGGTACGCGAGTGTGGATGTTTACACCTGCGGAGATCTCGATCCAACAATTGCGGCTGATTATATCGCTGTTGCTTTGGATTCAAAGCAAAGCGAAGTAACCGAAGTACCGCGTGGCATGGGGCCGGTTGGAGCCGGAACAACTAAAGTATCGCTATCGGTATAATCCAACTTAAATAAGGCAAAACACGAGCAGAGGAGAAAATCCTCTGCTTTTTTTAATGTTCCGGGAAGAATTTTGTTATACTGTTACTACTAGATAGAGAATTTTGGGGAGATGTCGACCATGAAATGTCCAGCATGCCAACATAACGGCACCCGCGTCGTGGATTCACGGCCAATTGACGAAATGAAATCGATCCGCAGAAGACGTGAATGCGAGGCTTGCGGTTATCGTTTTACCACATTTGAAAAAGTGGAAGAAATGCCGCTGATCGTCGTGAAAAAAGACGGGTCGCGTGAAGAGTTCAGCCGGGAGAAAGTGTTGCGCGGTTTGATCCGTGCCTGCGAAAAACGCCCGGTTTCTTTGGATGTGCTTGAAAACGTAGTGTTTGATATTGAAAAAGAACTGCGTCGCAGCGGCAATCCGGAAGTAAAGTCGGAAGAAGTCGGAGAACTTGTCATGAGCCGGCTGGCGGACATCGACGAAGTGGCTTATGTCCGCTTTGCTTCAGTTTATCGTCAGTTTAAAGATATTACGGTCTTTATTGATGAACTCAAAGAACTATTGGACCGTGATACAGGAAAAAAGAACGGCAATTAAGGCGGTGACACCATGACTTTATACAAAGAATTACAGCCAGCTGACTTGTACGCGATTCGTATGCCGTACCCGTTTTCCAATTATGACCGCCAGTTGCTCACGCTGCTGTATCAGCCCATGATCGGCGCATCAGCCGTTTCGCTGTATTTAACGCTGTGGGCAGAGGCAGAAGTGCATGCACTCGAGTCAACGCATTATACATTGATGAACACACTCGGCACACCGGTCAAGTCGATATTCGAATCCCGTATTCAGCTGGAGGCCATCGGTTTATTGAGAACTTACCGAAAAGATGCCGAAGAGCGCTCGTTCATTTATGAGTTGTGCCCGCCGCTTGATCCCAAAACATTCTTTGCCGATCCCCTGCTTTCGATGTTTTTGTTCAGCAAAATTGGAGAATCGGCTTACCGGCGTGCGCGTGAGCGTTTTGTCGTGCAGCCTTCGATTGCTTCAGGCTACGAGGAAGTATCAAGAACGTTTACCGACATCTTCAAGCCGGTTCATGCCAAAGCAGGGTATCCTTCAGACCCGCAAGAACTGGAGTCCCGCGATTCAGGCGACTACAGCATGGATGAGGATTTTGACTTTGCGCTGCTGCGCCAAGGTTTATCGGAACAGCTTGTTCCGAAGCGTGTACTGACACCGCTGATCCGGACGTGGATCGGCAAGCTTGCTTTTTTATATGGCTTTGGCCCGATGGAAATGCAAAAGATCGTTCTTCTGGCAATTGAAGACGATTTTCGGCTGGATGTGGAAGGGCTGCGAAAAGCAGCTTCCGATTATTACAAAATGACAGTGACAACGACTGCGCCGAAACTAGAACCAATCAAGCAAGCTGAAACGAAAGAGCAGCCTCCGGATACTGAGCCTGCGACAAAAGAAGACGAACTGGTCGAATATTTAGAAGCCGCTTCGCCGCTGCAAGTGCTGCGTGACATTGCCGGCGGCAAAGAGCCGCTGCCTGCAGACGTTCAACTCGCCAATCAGCTTGTTACCCAGCACGGGATGGAGCCGGCGGTAGTAAACGTCTTGCTTCAATATGTGCTGCTTCGGACCGACATGAAGTTGACCAAGGCTTATGTAGAGAAAATAGCATCGCACTGGCTACGCAAGAATATCACTACTGCCAAACAAGCGATGGATTTGGCCCGCATTGAACATGGCCAGTATATGAAATGGAAAAACGAATCTTCTGCAGCGCCGAACAAACCATCCAATTCCGGAAGAAAGCCGATCCGCGAGGAAAAATTGCCGGAGTGGTTCAAGTCGAAAGATGAAGTGGAAGCACCGGTGCAAGGGATTTCGAGTGAGAAATTAGAGCAGGAAAAGCAAAAGCTGCTGGCAAAACTTGCGCTGAAGAAAAGAAAGGGTGATTAAATGGAACCGATTCGTGAAACGATGAAGCGAGTTGTCAATGCGCCTTCTTTCTCCGAGCGTTACGATGCAATGAAAAAAGAAGTGCTGGAGCATCCCGGCGTCGTTGAGTTCCTGCGGGTAAATGACGAAGAAATTGACGAAAAGACCGTTGAAAAAGGAATGGGAAAACTCTACGAATATATTGATCAATCGCATGACTGCAACAAATGTGCAGACCTCGGCAACTGCATTAATCATTTGAAAGGCTTCGAACCGAACCTTGTTTTAGAACGCGGCAACGTCGGCATTGCCTACACAAAATGCCGGCTGAAAACGGTGCACGATAACAAGCGCCAGGCTTCTTCATTGATTCACAGCATGTATATGCCGAAAGAAGTAATGGAAGCGCGGATCGAAAATTTCGAACTTGATGACCGGAGGCTTCCGGCTTTCCGGGCAGTGGATGAATTTTTAGAGCGGGCGACAGGCCCGGATGATTTGCCGGAAAAAGGTCTGTATCTGCACGGCAAATTCGGTACTGGCAAGTCGTATTTATTGAGTGCGGTTGCCAACGAGCTGGCAGAAATCAATGTAAAAACAGTACTCGTCTTTGTGCCGGAATTTATGCGTGAAATGAAGCAGGCAATTGGCGACCACACGCTGCAGGAAAAAATCGACTATGTGAAACGGGCAGATGTATTAATGCTGGACGACATTGGTGCAGAAGCGATGTCGAGCTGGACGCGCGATGAAGTGCTCGGCACAATTCTGCATTACCGGATGGCTGAAAAACTGCCGACATTCATGAGTTCCAATTTCAGCTATTCCGAACTCGCCCATCATTTAACCTACACGCAGCGCGGCGAAAAAGAAGATCTGAAAGCGGCGCGCATTATGGAGCGCATCCGTGCCTTGACCGTCCCGGTGGCGCTTGTTGGCGAAAACCGCCGGAAATAGCAGGAGAAACTGTTGCCTTTTGTTTTTTTTCATCGTATAGTAGGAACCATCAATAATGAATTACATGCAACGACAAGGACATGGACCATTGCGCGCAGCACACAGAGAGGGAAGCCACGGCTGAAAGCTCCCGGCACAACGCTTTGGTTTACCCCCTTCGAGCAGCGTCTGCGAACAATCAGTAGCAGATGACGGTACCGGCCCGTTAGCCGATGCAGAGCTTCGCTTTGCGCAATGCGAAATTGCGTAACGCAGAAGAAGGGTGGAACCACGAACAGAGCTTCGTCCCTTTTGGGATGGGGCTTTTTGTGTGGGCAAAAAGAAAAGCGGAAACGCCTGCACAGCTCCGACAGGTTTAAGGCGGCCTGGCGAAGCGGCGCTCTTTGCCGCACAGCCGGGCTGACTTAAGACCCCGAGGAGCTAGGCGCTGAAGCTGGACATCAAGAAAAGCGGAAGCGGCCGTTTTGGTTCGACAGGCGTAAGACGGGTTCCCGAAGCGGCGTTCCTTGCCGCACAGGGAAAACGGCTTACAACTCGAGAGCCAGGCCGTTGGAGCTAGACACCGAGAAAAGCGGAAGCGCCTGCACAGCTCCGACAGGCTTAAGGCGGCCTGGCGAAGCGGCGTTTCATCCGTGCTCTGCGACAGGCCAGGCAGTAAAAAAACATTCATTCCAAAGGAGAGATCTACATGGCAGACATGATTCAATTAACATTTCCAGACGGCGCAGTAAAGGAATTCGCCAAAGGAACATCAACAGAAGACATTGCACAATCGATCAGCCCGGGGCTGCGCAAAAAAGCTGTAGCCGGCAAACTTTCAGGCAACTTGGTTGACTTGAAAGCACCTCTAGAGCAAGACGGCGATATCGCCATCGTTACACCGGAATCAGAAGAAGCGGTGGAAGTGCTGCGCCACAGCACAGCCCACCTGTTGGCCCAAGCAGTCAAGCGCTTGTACCCGGATGCAAAACTTGGCGTAGGGCCGGTGATCGAAAACGGCTTTTACTACGATATCGACACAGAATCATCCATCACGGCTGAAGATTTGCCGGTAATTGAAAAGGAAATGAAAAAAATCATCAACGAAAACCTGGAGATCGTTCGCGTAGAAGTGTCCAGAAACGAAGCACAAGAGCGGTTTGCAGCCATTGAAGATCCTTATAAATTAGAGTTGTTGGAAGCCATTCCGGCAGATGATCAAGTTTCGATCTATGAGCAGGGTGAATTTTTCGACTTGTGCCGCGGCATTCATGTGCCATCGACAGGCAAGTTGAAGGAATTCAAGCTATTGAGCGTAGCCGGAGCTTACTGGCGCGGAGACAGCGACAATAAAATGCTGCAGCGCATCTACGGCACGGCCTTCTTTAAAAAAGAAGAGCTGAAAGCGCATCTGGATATGCTCGAAGAAGCAAAAGAACGCGACCACCGCAAAATCGGAAAAGAACTTAATTTGTTCATGAACTCCCAAAAAGTCGGACAGGGGCTTCCGATGTGGCTGCCAAAAGGCGCGACGATCCGCCGCATCATTGAACGCTATATTGTCGACAAAGAAGAGCGCATGGGCTATGACCATGTCTACACACCGGTAATGGGCAGCGTCGAGCTATACAAAACAAGCGGCCACTGGGATCATTATCAGGAAAACATGTTCCCGGTCATGCAGATGGATAACGAAGACCTCGTCCTGCGTCCGATGAACTGCCCGCACCATATGATGATCTTCAAGCAGGGAATTCATTCGTACCGCCAGCTGCCAGTCCGTATCGCAGAACTCGGGCTGATGCACCGTTATGAAATGTCTGGAGCCTTGTCCGGCCTGCAGCGTGTGCGCGGTATGACTCTAAATGATGCGCATTTGTTTGTGCGGCCTGACCAAATCAAAGATGAATTCAAGCGTGTCGTCAATTTGATAATTGAAGTGTACAAAGACTTTGATTTAAAAGATTATTCGTTCCGCGTTTCCTACCGCGACCCGGCAGACAAAGAAAAATACTATGACGACGATGCCATGTGGGATCGTGCACAGTCAATGCTGAAAGAAGCGATGGACGAGCTTGGCCTTGACTATTTTGAAGCTGAAGGCGAAGCGGCATTCTACGGTCCAAAACTCGATGTCCAAGTGAAAACAGCGCTCGGCAAAGAAGAAACCTTGTCGACAGTCCAACTAGACTTCCTGCTGCCTGAGAAATTTGACCTTTCCTATATTGGCGAAGACGGCAAGCAGCATCGCCCGGTTGTTATCCACCGCGGCGTCGTCTCGACGATGGAGCGTTTTGTCGCATTCCTGATCGAGGAATACAAAGGAGCTTTCCCGACATGGCTTGCGCCGGTTCAAGTGGAAATCATTCCTGTATCGCTCGATGTGCACAGCGAATACGCCAAAGAGCTTCAGGAAAAAATGCAGCAGCACAAACTGCGCGTTGATATCGATGAGCGCGACGAAAAGCTTGGCTATAAGATCCGCGAAGCACAAATGCAAAAAGTGCCATATATGCTCGTTATCGGTGACAAAGAACTCGAAAGCGGATCGGTCAACGTCCGTAAATACGGCGAGCAGAATTCAGAAAGCATGCCGTTCGAAGATTTCCTGAAGCTGGTTGAATCAGAACTTCGCTAAAACGCTTGACAGCAAAAACGCTGCATGCTATTCTAATTTAGGTTATTGAATACTTATATGTGCAAGCAGGAGCGCCCGCTTCTCACCTGATCGACCGGTTGTCGGCAGGTAGACACGATTGACTTTTACACGCTTTGTCGTGTGTCATATTATGGCGGGCGGACAACTTGTCCGTCCGCTTTTTATTTTGGATGCCTGTAGGCCGGTTCGGCCGGTTCACACATTTAAGCTATTCGCGACACTACCCGGAGGTGGATCATTATTAGCAGAGACAACAATGTAAACGAAGGCATTCGTGCACGTGAATTACGCGTTATTGACCAAAATGGTGAACAGCTCGGAATTAAATCACGCAACGAGGCGCTCGAGATTGCAACCCGTGTCAATTTGGATCTGGTGCTTGTGGCTCCTCAAGCTAAGCCACCGGTCGCACGGATCATGGACCATGGCAAGTTCAAGTTTGAACAGCAGAAAAAAGATCGTGAAATTCGTAAAAATCAAAAAATCATCAACGTCAAAGAGGTTCGTTTGAGCCCAGGCATCGATGACCATGACTTTAACACGAAGCTTCGCAATGCCATTAAGTTCCTTGAAAAAGGCGACAAAGTGAAAGCTTCAATCCGCTTTAAAGGCCGTGCTATCACGCACAAAGAAATCGGACAACGTGTTCTTGAGCGCTTCGCAGAAGAGTGCAAGGAAGTTGCGACGGTTGAACAGCGCCCTAAAATGGAAGGCCGCAGCATGTTCTTGATGCTGAACCCGGTCAACGAAAAGGAATAACAGCATATTTGTTTAGGAGGAACCCGAAATGCCAAAAATGAAAAGCCACAGTGGAGCGTCTAAACGCTTCAAGAAAACTGGAACTGGTAAAGTAAAACGCAACCGTTCCCACACTAGCCACTTGTTCGCAAACAAATCAACAAAGCAAAAACGTAAGCTCCGCAAGGGCTCATTGGTTTCTGCAGGCGATTTGAAGCGCATCAAATCTTTGATCTACAACATGAAGTAAGACCAGAAAAGCGCAAGCGCCCGATTAGATTCGACGGGCATAAGACAAAGGGGCGCAGCGGCGCTTTTTGCCGCACAGCCGCTTTGGCTTATGACCCCGAGAATGTGGGCGCTGCAGTCTAGACAATAACAACTACAAAAATCGAATTTTTCATATTCAAGCAGGAGGTAATTCAATATGCCACGCGTAAAAGGCGGAACAGTGACGCGCAAGCGTCGTAAAAGAGTATTAAAATTAGCTAAAGGTTATTACGGTTCGAAACACGTATTATTCAAAGTAGCAAAACAGCAGGTCATGAAATCTGGTAACTATGCTTACCGTGACCGTCGCAACAAAAAACGTGATTTCCGTAAACTATGGATCACGCGCATCAACGCAGCAGCTCGTATGAACGACATTTCATACAGCCGCTTGATGAACGGCTTGAAAGTTGCCGGCATCGACATCAACCGCAAAATGCTAGCTGAAATCGCTGTATCTGATGCAGCTGCTTTCACAGCACTTGCTGACCAAGCGAAAAAAGCATTGAACAACTAATTCTTACTGGGCAGCTTGCCCGGGGTATAGCAAAAAGGCCGGCTAATCGCCGGCCTTTTTCTTTGTACTAACGGTCGGGGGGGGAAGCAAAATGATTGGGCTGGCAGCTCTATTTACAGCAATGTCCTGTTTTGCCTTTGTGATGATGTGGGCCGATAAACGGCAAGCGCGAATGAAAGGGCCGCGCATACCTGAGAAAAGGCTGTGGCTGGTGGCCATTTTGGGCGGCGGTGTCGGTGCATATGCAGGCATGATGGTGTTTCGCCATAAAACCAAGCATGTCAATTTTAGAATCGGTTTTTTTGCACTTGCATTATTGCAGATAGGATTGCTCGTCTGGCAAGCAATTTAAAAAGGAGGAAGAAGCCTAGGCTTCTTCCTC
>JASKZU010000247.1 GCA_030147455.1 Planococcus sp. (in: firmicutes)
CCGACCTCCATATCGATGATGCCTTTTTGGTTGGCCAATTGTGCAGTTACAGACGGATAGTAATTGATTTTTTCTGCCAAAGTCGACAAAATCGCTTTAATCTCATTGCCGTCATTCATATAAATGGTAACGTAATCTGCCCGTTCTTCATCAGGATCGAGAATAATTTGGGAAATTAAATTTTTCACTTCGGTTTCTGTCTGGCTGAGTTGGTCTACGAGTGACTGGCGTTTTGCTTCGTCTTCGAAATTCGAGAAAATCGGGCCTTCGATCACTGTAACCGGCTGATTAAAAACGATGCCGTTCGACAGCACCACTTGATAGCTATTGCCTTGATCTAAATACCCCACTTCTACGTATTCCTGAATATCGATTTCCACGCCGGTCAGCCATTTTTTTTGAACAGACGCCGTTTCTACCCACTCAAGCGCCGCGAGCTGCTGTTCTATTTCCTCACTGTCGAATGACCACATGGAATCTCCAACCGATAAAGTGCTGGCCTTTTCATAGCTTTCGCCGTTGAACAATTCAGCACCTTTTACATGAATGGTGCGAATTTCGCTGTAGGCTGACTGGCTGTAGAGCAGGACCAGCAGCAAAAAGACAAAAATGAACAGCAAGGCAGCGAACTTGCGGTTTGTTCTTTTTCTTCGCCGCTCCCGGAGCGTTGGTATGCGTTCTTCGATGTCTATTACTTTGTCCATATCCGCCGCTCCTTCGCTTTATTCGTTTGCTTCTGTATGTTTCTGCACGGCATCGATAAACGCATCGCCGCGAATTTCAAAACTTTCGTATTGATCCCAGCTGGCGCAGGCAGGCGACAACAAGATTGTATCGCCGGACGCCGACAAGCCGATCGCTTTTTCAACAGCATCATCCATCAATCCAGCTTGGACGATAGTCGGCACGTTGCATGTTTCAGCAAACTCCGAAAAACGGCCTGCTGTTTCGCCAAATGTAACCAGGACTTTTACGCGGTCCATAAACGGGCGCATTTCCTCAAGAGAATGCTGTCGATCCAATCCGCCGGCCAACAGAATGATGCGGTCGTCAAATGCTTCCAGTGCACTTTTGGTCGCTAGTGCGTTGGTTGCTTTTGAATCGTTGTAAAAACGGCGTCCTTGCCATTCCCCGACGTATTGCGAACGGTGTTTGACTCCTGTAAATGAAGTAAGAACGCGGATGATCGTTTCTTTTGTGCTTCCCCAGAGAAGTGCTGCTGCAGTGGCTGCCAAGATGTTTTCAAGATTGTGTTCTCCAGCTAGCATAATGCGCTTGCGTTCGATCAACGGCTCGCCTTGCCAGTAAATGAATTCACGGTCGGCGCTGATGCTCTCTTCAGTCCGCCCCTGCAATGTAAACGGTATTGGCTGGGCTGCAACAGTTGACGCATGATTTGCCAGGATTTTCTGGTCAGCATTATAGATAAAATAGTCATCGCTTGTTTGGTTTTCCGTAATTTTCTTTTTAGAGCCAAGATAGTCATCGAGTGATCCATGGTAGTCGAGATGCGCTTCATACAAATTGATGATGATCGATACGTGCGGGCGGAACTGTTTGGTTCCTTTCAGCTGAAACGAAGATAATTCCGTGACGACGACGTTTTCGGCTGTGGCTTTTTCAGCTACACCGCTCGCAACCGTTCCGATGTTTCCAGCGATCAATGGCGCTTTGCCATCTTGGTTCAGCATGTGGAACAGCAATGTCGTTGTGGTGGTTTTGCCGTTGGATCCTGTAATGCCGATAAACGGCGCTTCGCTGATGCGGTAAGCGAGTTCGATTTCGGTCCATACTGGGATATCTTTTTCTAATGCTTTTTGAATTAATGGGTTGCGGTAAGGAATTCCCGGGTTTTTAATGACCAGCTCAAATCCTTCTTCCAGCAGGTCTTCCGGATGACGTCCACAGATTACTGTGACGCCCAGGTTCAATAATTCCTGGGCTTCGGGGTTTTCCTCGAATGGCTTGGAATCATTGACGGTGACAAATGCCCCCAGTTTGTGAAGCAAGCGGGCAGCTGTAAAGCCGCTTTTCGCCAGTCCTAGGACCAGCACTTTTTTTTGAAGAAATTGCGGCAATTCTTTCATTTACATAACCTCCAATAAAACAGCGGCTGCGGCACAAATTAATCCGACGCCCCAAAATACGGTAACTACTTTCCACTCAGACCAGCCAACCAATTCAAAGTGATGGTGAATCGGACTCATTTTGAAAATGCGTTTTTTTCGCAACTTGAAACTTCCCACTTGCAGGATAACGGATGCCGTCTCAATGACAAACACCAAACCGATCAGTAAAAG
This sequence comes from Planococcus sp. (in: firmicutes), assembly GCA_030147455.1. Lineage (GTDB taxonomy): Bacteria > Bacillota > Bacilli > Bacillales_A > Planococcaceae > Planococcus. The sequence goes on from JASKZU010000247.1 coordinate 2,301, forward strand.
CAGCAATTCCTGCTTGAGCAGGATCGAAACCATGGCGAGGGCACCGCCCAATGCCAGTGAACCTGTATCTCCCATGAAGACTTTAGCGGGATACTTGTTAAAGACTAAAAATCCGATGAGTCCGCCTGCTACCGCAAACGTAAACAGCGCGATGCCGGTTTGGCCGGATGCTATTGCTAAAATACCGAATGCGGCAAATGCAATAGACGCCGTTCCGGCTACAAGCCCATCGAGTCCGTCGGTCAAGTTGACCGCATTGGAAAAACCAACCAGCCAAAAGACGATAAATAGGACATAAACCCAGCCCAGTTCAATCGATAAATCTGTGAAAGGAATGCCGAGCGCTGTATCAAATCCATTGGCGCGCAGCAAAAAGAAAGATAAAACTGCTATGACAATCTGTGCGATCAGCTTCTGCAACGAAGTCAACCCAAGATTGCGTTTTAATACTACTTTAATAAAATCATCCAAAAAGCCGATGAGGCCATAGCCGAACAAAACTAGCAAGAGAATTGAGACCGGTGTCGTCAATTCGCCGTTGAATGCGGCAACTGCCAGTACTGTTGCAATGATCGCGATGAGGAAAACGAGTCCGCCCATTGTCGGTGTCCCCGTTTTTTTCAAGTGGGATTCCGGCCCTTCTTCCCGAATGCTTTGGCCAAATTTCATGCGTTTTAATAATGGGATAAAAAGCGGCATTAATGCAACAGTTAGTATCAATGCGGCCCCAAATCCAATAATAGACATACCTTCCATTTATAGAGCTCCTTTAAAGACGAGTCAACTCGTACACTTATTCATTATTTTCCGGTTGTTCTGCTGGTTCTTGTAATTCTGATTCTTGAGGTTCTAGTTCTGGTGATTCTTCAGCTTCCGGAGTTTCCTGAGGTTGGATGGATTCCCCTGATTCTGTATTTTCTGCAGGATCAAGTGTTTCCAATGATTCCACTGGTTCCAAATCTTGATCTATTAGCGGATCGGCAGCTTGCTGCTCTTGCTCTGCCTGATAAGGATAGAAAACTTCCGGCGGCTGCAGTTCAACAATGATTGACTGTGCCGGCGGAGGAACTGCCCCTGCAGGCGCACTTTGCGTCATGGCAAATCCTTGGCCTGCGATTTCTAGCGGCAGCTCGCTCAGCGTTTGATACGCCAGCAGTTCCCGCTTGGACCATCCCGTGAAGTTTGGCAAAATAATATCCCCGCTTGTCCGCAGAATAATGTTTTCTCCGGTGATTAATTTTTCGCCGCTTTCTGGATATTGGCCGGTCACTTGCGTTGCATCACCGGCAACGATTGGATTTAATCCGAGAGCCGTCAATTCTGCTGCGGCTTCGTCCATTGATTTCCCGGAATAATCTCCAATTTCCACTGTTTGAGCTTTAGCAGAATTTTCCGGTGTAACATTCAAGTATTTCAAGCTGTTTTCCATGACAGAAGTGAAGATTTTCGACACCGGCACTGAACCATATTCATCGCCCGGCAATTGTGGCTGCTGGACTCCGATATAAACAAGAAGTTCCGGATCTTCTGCTGGCGCCATGCCAAGGAATGAGAACAAGTAATTATTGCGCCCGGACATGTAACGGCCATCGGCGCCAGGCACCTGTGCAGTCCCCGTTTTACCGGCTACTGTATAATCTTGCAATGCAAAACCTTGGGCAGAGCCGACTTCGGATGTGACCGTCGTTGCCATAATCTCACGGACTTTTTGGGCGGTTTCTGCAGAAATCGGGTTCCCTGCTTTTTCCGGCTCGGATTTCAGAGCTACTTCATCGGTATCCGGATTTTTGATTTCATCAATCACATACGGCTTCATCATGGTGCCGTCTCCTGCAATAGCAGAAGCTGCCTGTATCATTTGAATCGGCGTGACCGTCGATCCTTGGCCATAAGCAGTAGTCAATTTATTGATTGGGTATTGGTTGAGAATTTCACCTGCAGCTTCGTTCGGCAAATCAATGCCGGTTTTCTTTCCAAACCCGAACGCATCAATATAGTTCATGAACATATCCGGGCCAATCCGTTCCAGTAAATACCCCATTGAAACGTTGGATGAGCGCTGGAAGCCTTCCAGGAAAGTAATGCTTCCCCAGCCGCGGCCGCTGTTATGGTCGCCGATCGTACGATCCAGTAATGTATAAGTGCCTGAATCATAGTAAGCATTCGGATCCCATTTTCCTTCTTCCACTGCTGATGCTAATGTGAATACTTTCATTGGCGAACCTGGTTCAATCGTCAATTCGATGCTTTCATTCAGCCAGTTTTCCGATAAGCCTTCACGCGTATTCGGATCGAATGATGGACGCTGCGACATGGCCAGAATTTCTCCGGTTTTCGGATCAGCGATTACAGCGATCATCCGCGCCGGCGTGTATTCTTCCTGCACACTCGACATAGCATCTTCAAGAAAGTTTTGAATGGTGCGGTCCAATGTTAATTTTAAATTTGAACCGTTGACAGCGGGTGTCAGAGCTTCTTGGCTGTTCGGCAATAAAAAGCCCCATTTATCTGTGTCAAACTCCATTTTGCCATTTTTGCCAGTCAGCAGCTGGTCATGTATCGCTTCCAGCCCCATTTTGCCTTTTGTTTTAACTTGTCCATCTTCCAGTTCTTCTTTCATTGCAAAACCGATCAGATGCGAAGCAAATACCCCGTTCGGATAAAGACGCTTTAAATCTCTTACAAACAGCAATCCAGGCAGCCCACGCTCTTCCATTTCCAGCATTTGCGTATGGCTGATTTCACGGCCAGCAGACCCGAATTCTACTTGGTAACGGTCTTTTTCGATGCCGTTCTTTAAAATTGTCAATACTTCTTGCTCTGGCATCTCAAGTTGCTCCGCCAAATAAGAAGCTGTTTCTTCGGGATTGATTACATGGTTCGGTTCTTTTGGGGTCGTTGTAGCCTTTTCGTCAACTACTGCCACTAATTTGTACGTTAGTGTATCTTCCGCAATGACTTCCCCGTTTCGGTCAATGATCTTGCCGCGTTCGGCCGTCAGCACTTCTTCCTGGCTGTACTTTGCCGCTGCACGTGCCGCCAGTTCCTGGCCTTCTACTTTACCCGTGGCTTGAATTGTGACTATTCTGGTCATTAAAAGGAAAAAGAGCCCTGCAAATAGTAAAAATAGCAGAAAGGCTCCCCCTTGAAAACGAAACTTTTTCTTCATTGTCCCGGCACTACCTTTACATTTTGCCCATTTAATTTTAAGCCATATTCCTTTGCTTTCGACCAAATGCGCGTATATGAAGAGTTTTCTTTAACCTGCACGGACAAATCGTTGTTTTGTTTCGTTGTTTCAGTGATTGATTTTTCAATTGTTTGAATTTCCTGAGTGGAAGCTTGGATTGTCGATTGATTTTGCAAAATGAGCAGCGCGCCCATAATGCAAGCGGCCAAAAAAGCGGTATATAGAATTTTTTCGCCTTTGGTAATTCTCTTTTTTCTGCGTACCGGCTGTCTTTCTGGAGTATGCGGAACGGCCGGCTGCTGGATTGAGGTGTAATGTCTCGCATTCAACGCCATTTAAACACGTCCTTAAAATTTAGTTTTTTCCGCAATCCGCAGCTTAGCGGAGCGCGATCGGTTGTTATTGGCCAGTTCTTCTTCAGTTGGGAGAATCGGCTTTCGGGTGATGAGTTTCAGTTTAGGTTCGAGGCCTTCAGGAATCACAGGCAAGTTTGGCGGCAATTCCGGAAGCGATGAAGCTTCTTTAAACAATGCTTTGGTCAAACGGTCTTCCAAGGAATGAAAAGTGATGACACTGATTCTGCCGCCAACAGCAAGCAGCTCGATGGCATCTTGCAGCGACGTTTCAGCAGCGCCCAGTTCATCATTCACCGCAATGCGGATAGCCTGGAAAACGCGCTTGGCCGGATGGCCGCCTTTGCGTCTTGCCGGCGCCGGAATGCCATCTTTGATGCACTCCACCAATTGTGCTGTGGTTTCGATAGGCTGCAGTTCTCTGGCAGCTTCGATTTTACGGGCAATTTGCTTGGAAAATTTTTCTTCGCCGTACCGGTAGAAAATACGCACCAAATCTTCAAAGCGCCACTCGTTTACCACATGGTAAGCGCTAAGTTCAGCGCTTTGGTCCATGCGCATATCAAGCGGTGCATCATGGTGGTAGCTAAATCCGCGTTCTGGTGTATCCAGTTGAGGAGACGACACGCCAAGATCATATAAGATGCCGTCCACTTTCTCGACGCCGTGCATTTCCAGTTGAGTTTTCAACTCTTTAAAGTTCGCATGGATAAATGTAATGTTATGTAAATAGTCTTTCAGTTTTTCTTGTGCATGCGCAATCGCTGTTGCGTCCTGATCAAAGCAATACAAGTGTCCTTGATCGGACAGCTGTTGAACCAGATATTCGCTGTGACCTGCTCCGCCGAGCGTACAATCTACGTATATGCCATCAGGACGAACGTTCAGCCCATCGACAGTTTCATGCAGCAAAACTGTAGTGTGATTGAACAACCCAGTCCCCCCGTTCGTTTTTAAAAATCAAAGTCAGTTAAGTTTTCAGCAATTTCATTAAAAGAGTCTTCAGATTCCGCGAAATAAGCTTCCCAAGCATCTTTTGCCCAAATTTCAAACCGGTTGGAAACACCTAAAATAACGCATTCCTTTTCGATTTTTGCATAAGACAAAAGCGTCGCAGGTATATTGACGCGCCCTTGCTTATCAAGTTCCATTTCTTGGGCGCCAGAAAAGAAAAAACGGGTAAATGCACGTGCATCTTTTTTCGTCACAGGCATTTCCTTGAGCTTTTCTTCTATCTTGTTCCATTCAGCCATCGGATATCCAAACAAGCACTGATCCAGGCCCCTGGTGATCACAAATTGCTCACCAAGAAGTTCACGGTATTTCGCCGGGACAATCAATCGGCCCTTAGCGTCAACATTATGTTGAAATTCGCCCATGAACATGCCTTTCACCCCACTTATAGTAATTAATGTACCACATTCCCCCACATGCCACCACTTGTTTTTGAAATATTTCACTATTGTTACAGCATTTCATCTCAAGGAGTTGACTTCAAACAAAAAAAGCCTGCTTTTGCAGGCTTTTTAGCGTTAAAGAATGACAATTTTATGCGTCTTATCGTATGTGATGGGCAAAGCCAGCAAGTCGTTCACCAGCTCCAAGCCATATTCGTTCATGAACGGGACAGGACTATAGATCCGCTCTTGCCAGCCGGACTC
>JASKZU010000263.1 GCA_030147455.1 Planococcus sp. (in: firmicutes)
CTATCACAGCCTAAAGATACATCAGGTGCCGTGCTTTACTTGGCTTCAGAATTGTCAAGGTTCGTTACTGGAGAAACGATTAAAGTCGATGGCGGTTGGACCGCTATTTAAAAGAACACATTTAGATGTATAGAATCAAACGCCTCGCATGTGAGGCGTTTTTTATATGTGGAAGACCGATTGATTTACATAAAAAGTAAGAATTAAGATATAGTTAAGAAGTGAGAGAGGTGGCAGCAAGTGAAGAAAAAAGCGATCAGCATCGCGAAACAAATCGCACTTTTGGCAGCTTTGGCATCGGTAATTCTCGTATTCGTCATGGGTTTTCGATGGAACGAGTACCGCGAAAAACAACTGGCAGATGTGCTGGATGCCGGAAAGATAGAAGAAGTCTTGTACATCAACCCGTCCAAAGAGGTTGCGGCATTTCAATTTAATGAAAAACTGAACGACATACAAGCAATCGATGAATTGATCGGTTTTTTCAGCCGCTACGGAGTAAAAAAGACAGGTGAAGCAGCCTTTAGCCCGGAACATCCGAGTGAACAATTTATTTTTCAATTGGAATATACAGACGGCCGCCGTACGATGCATTCAATGATCGAAAAAGAAACGGTTCTTTTAGGGGGGGAGCAATACGAAATTTTGAACGGGCCGGTTGACTATGATTGGCTTCAAGATTTTATCGCGAAGTATGAGTAACAGAAGGATGACCAGTTTGAAGTGGGCACGTTCTATCCGCCCTGAATTGCTCTGCAAAAAAAGCCTTCCGGCAACGCCGGAAGGCTTCTCGTCATTTACGCTTGTTGTGTATCCATAACGGTTTCTTCAGTTTCCAAGCCGTGTTTTTTCTCGGTTTCTGCAATCATCATGGCACATGCCGCATCTCCGGAAATATTGATGGCGGTCCGTGACATGTCGAGCAGACGGTCGATGCCGAGCACGAGTCCGATGCCTTCAACCGGCAAGCCGACGCTTGAGAGCACCATCGCGAGCATGATGAGGCCGACACCCGGGACGCCGGCTGTGCCGATGCTTGCGAGCACCGCCGTCAAGACAACGGTGATCAACTGGCCGAACGTTAAGTCGACCATGAACGCCTGCGCAATGAACATCGTCGCAGCTCCTTGCATAATAGCCGTGCCGTCCATATTGATCGTTGCGCCGAGCGGCTGGACAAAGGAACTGACCGATTTGGGGATTTTCAAGTCGCGCTGCGCGACTTCCATCGATACCGGAAGCGTTCCGGTGCTGCTGGATGTACTGAACGCGACGGTCATAGCCGGCATAAAGGTTTTGAAAAACCAAATCGGGCTTTTCTTCGCAATGAGCCACACCGTACCGCCATAAGTAAAGGCCGCGTGAATCACCAACGCCCCAATGACGACCAGCATATAAGAGCCCATCGCTTGGATGGCGGCCAGTCCTTGCGAGCCGATCGCTGTAGCAATCAAGCCGAATGTGCCGTACGGAGCAAAGCGCATAACCAAGCCGACCAAATACATCATGACGGAATTTCCTTGTTCAACCAGGTTCAGAATGCCTTTTGTTTTATCGCCGAGCGCTGTGAGCGCAAGGCCGACAAAGACCGCAAAGACAATTATTTGAAGCATATTGCCCTCGGTCATCGCCTGAAGCGGGTTGCGCGGGATGATATTGATCAGCGTATCGCCAATCGACGGAGCTTCGTCCGGGCTATAGGTAGCTTCGCTAATATCAAAATCACCTGAAGCACCCGGTTGGACGATTGCCGCAAGACCAAGGCCAATTGTAATGGCAATAGTCGTTGTGACCAAAAAGTATGTAACGGTCTTCAAGCCGATGCGGCCGAGTTTCGACGGATCGCCGAGCCCGGCTGTGCCGAGAACGATCGATAAAAATACGAGCGGCACGACAAGCATGCTGATGAGGGCGAGGAAGATTTGCCCAAGCGGAACGAATAGGTACGGATTGACGACAGCAAATACATCCGGTGCAAATAAATTCAACAGCAGCCCGGTAAGCGCCCCGAGGATCAAGGCACTGATGACTTTAAATGTTAAGCCTTTCTTTTTCTTCAATTCCTTCACCATCTTTCCAGAAAATAAAAACATATAAAAACCAGTGTACATGAAGAAGGGAAAAACAAACAGTCCCAACAGACCTTTCTCATTGGCAGGGGATTTCCTGCAAACCGCAACTATCTTTCCGGTTCTGGCGTCTAAGATAATACGATCAAGCAGAAAAGAGGTAAGATTATGGTCAAAAATGCAGTTATTGCCGGCGGCACCGGATTTATCGGTTCGTATCTACAAGAAAAATACGAACGGCTCGGTTACCGCGTCCAAATCATCTCAAGACAACCCGGGCATATCCAGTGGAAAGATGAACCGGGCATCATCCGTGCATTGGACGGAGCCAAACTGCTCATCAACCTGGCCGGAAAATCCGTCAATTGCCGCTATAACGAATCGAATAAACGCGAAATCTTCAATTCCCGTACAGAAACGACAGCGATACTTGGGCGCGCCATCCAAAGCTGTGCTAAGCCGCCTGAGTTGTGGATCAATGCCAGTACAGCCACCATCTATCGTCATGCGGAAGACCGGCCGATGACAGAACAGGATGGTGAAATTGGCGAAGGGTTTTCTGTTGAAGTGGCCAAAGCATGGGAGCATGAATTTTTCTCAAGCCACGTGCCGGATA
>JASKZU010000122.1 GCA_030147455.1 Planococcus sp. (in: firmicutes)
GCATTCAATCAGTTCCTCATTTGTCCTAGGCATCCCATTTAAATGGACATAGCGGATAATGCCCGCCATAAAAGCATCTCCTGCGCCTGTCGTATCGACCGGTTTTACAGGAACAACCGGCACATGGATTGTTTGGCCGCCAAAAACTGCGTGGGTGCCGTTCTCGCCGTCGGTCACCAGTACGATTGGCAGATGATAGCTGCTGAGCCGATCAATGCCTTCTGCCAGTGAAGACGTTTCCATCAGGAATGCTAATTCCTCAACGGTTAATTTCAATACATCTGCCTGAGGCAAAAAGCGCAAAACCGTTTGGCGGCAATAATCTTCGCTTTCCCAGCGCAGCGGCCGGATGTTCACATCATATGAACAAAGAACCCCATGCGCCTTTGCAAGATCTACAGCTCGTGCAGTCGTTTCACGGGCTTCCGGATGAAACAGCGTACCCGAACAGAAATGAAACAAACTTGCAGATTTAAACGCATCAGGCGCCAGCTGATCCGGTTTTACTTGAAGATCCGGTGTTTCGTTGTCGTAAGCCGCAAACACGCGATCGTTATCTTCTGTTAAATGGATGTAAACGCCGCTGATGCGTTTTTCTTCGTGATGAATCGAATGCGTCATATCCACGCCTTCCGCCTGGAGCGTGCGGCTGAAAAAATCCGAAATCTCGTCGTTTCCGGTAATCGTGATAAAAGCAGACGGAATGCCCAGCCGGCGGACACCTGCCGAAACATTGACCGTTGCTCCACCCAAGTACAAGTCAAACAAATCGTTGTTCGTATTTTTTGCTATATAATCGACAAATGCATCTCCATAAGTTAAGACGTATTTGGCAGTTCCCATACAGTTCTCCCTCTTTCCACAGACCTCTCGCCCTTGCTCGCGATATGCAAAAGTTTATTAAAGTTTGCTTTCCTTATTATTTCAGCCGGACACGGGCAGGGCAAGAAAAAAATTTAAAGTTGAGGGAAAATCATTATATATTTTTCAAGCAAGCGGATTTTCAAACTTTTTGTACAACGAAACGCGCCGGTCATCAAAAACGGGGATGCGCTTTCTGACTTCGTCAACTTCCGACAAGTCGATATCGGCGTAGCCGATGCCTTTTTCTTGGCCCATATCCATCCGGACTTCCCCCCACGGGGCGATCACCATCGAATGGCCGCCGAATTCGTTTTTCGGGTCTGCACCGACGCGGTTGACCGCGACGATAAAGCATTGGTTCTCAATAGCCCGCGCCTGCAGCAGCACGCGCCAATGATCGATTCGCGCCGCTGGCCATTCGGCCGGTACAAATATCGCTTTTGCCCCGTTGAGCGCCTGTGCCCGCAGCCATTCGGGAAAGCGGATATCGTAGCAAATGACCCCGCCGAACGTTACACCGTCCAGCTCGAACGTACCGAGCCCTTGTCCTTTCTCGAGGTGAAGATGCTCATCCATCAATCCGAAACGGTGCGCTTTGTCATATTCAGACACGACTCCTCCGTTATGGTCGATCACGTACATCGTATTGTAAAAGCCGTCTGCTTTTTTAGTCGATACCGAACCACCGACAATATGAACCCGGTGTTGACGCGCAAATTCCTGCAAAAAACGGATCGTCCGGCCGTCTGCGTCGGCCAGCTCCGAAAGCTCGGCGAGTGCATAGCCCGTATTCCACATTTCAGGCAGCACAATTACGTCTGCATCGTTTTCCGCCGCTTCTTTCAACAACTGCCCGACTTGTTCGTAATTTGTTTCCGGATCGCCAAATGCAATGTCCATCTGTACACAAGCTATCTTCATGTTATCTCCCCCTGTAGACATTTTATGTTAAACTCTATAAGATTTGCTTTAGATGTGCAATTATTTAGAAAATGAGGGGATATCATGGACTTTTCCAATCGCTTAAACGACTTGCCAGATCAGTTTTTTGCGGCGCTTGTCGCTAAAGCTGCAGCGGCCGTGGCAGAAGGCCGCGATGTGATCAACTTCGGCCAGGGCAATCCCGACCAGCCGACGCCTGCCCACATTGTCGAAGTGATGCAGCAGGCAGTAGCAGAACCAACCAATCATAAATATGGGCCGTTCCGCGGGCTTCCTGCTTTGAGGCAAGCGGCAGCCGATTTCTACAAACGGGAATACGGCGTTGAAATCGATCCGGACCTTGAAGTCGCTATTTTAGCCGGTACAAAAATCGGCTTGGTCGAACTGCCGCTTGCTTTGCTGGATCCGGGCGACTCGATGCTTCTGCCGGACCCGGGCTACCCCGATTACTTGTCAGGCGCCCCGCTTGCAGGCATTGAGATTGATTTGATGACGCTTGAACGTGATAATGGCTACTTGCCGAACTATGACGAATTGTCAGAGTCTGCCCGCAAGCGTGCTAAACTCATGTATTTAAACTATCCGAACAATCCGACCGGCGCGGTTGCGGACCAGGATTTTTTCGATGAGACGGTCCGCTTTGCAAAACAGCATGGCATTTCAGTGGTGCACGACTTTGCTTATGGAGCCATCGGTTTTGACGGCCACAAACCGATCAGCTTTCTTCAGTCGGAGGGCGCCAAGGATATAGGTATCGAGATGTATACATTATCCAAAACCTATAATATGGCCGGTTGGCGCATCGGCTTTGCGGTCGGCAATGCGAAAATGATCGAAGCGCTCAACATCATCCAGGACCACTTATTCTGCGGCATTTTCCCGCCTATCCAGCTCGCGGCTGCGGAAGCATTGTCCGGCAGCCAGCACTGTGTAGATAAACTCGTCGAGCTATATGAGACGAGAAGAAGCATATTGATCGACGAGTGCCGGCGGATCGGCTGGGAGGCACAAGCCCCGAAAGGTTCTTTCTTTACATGGCTGCCGGTGCCTGAAGGCTTTACCAGCATCGAATTTTCAGATTTCTTATTGGAAAATGCGGACGTTGCGGTTGCACCGGGAAGCGGCTTTGGCGCTGGCGGCGAAGGATTTGTACGCGCTGGGTTGCTAGTGGAGGAACAGCGCATTATCGAAGCTCTTCGCCGAATCGAAAAACTAAATTTATTTACAACTTGAAAACATAAAAAAGAAGGCGATATGCCTTCTTTTTTTATGTTTTGCCTTCTGTTAATCGACTGGTCCAAAGTCCGATAAAGGGGCAAAACGAAATTTCACTTCACCGATCACATCCTGCTCCCTGACAAAACCGATGATGCGGGAATCGGTGCTATTGTTGCGATTGTCGCCGAGCACATAAAAACTGGCGGGCGGCACTATAAATTCCCCTGGCTCATACTGGTTTTCTTCGCCAGTCTCCAGGCCTCCGCGCAAATAGGGTTCTTCGAGCAACACGCCGTTCAAGTATAACTGCCCCTCTAGCAATTCAATGCGGTCGCCTGGAATGCCGATCACGCGTTTGATAAACCGGTCGCCATTCGGGGCAATAAAAACGACTGTATCCTGATGGTCGATTTTCGTTATTTTCCATAGCACCAGCTTATCGCCTTGGTGATAAGTCGGCTGCATAGAGCCGCCCTCAACGATGACTGGCTCAAACAGAAACTGACGGGTGCCAAGAATGATCAATGCCGTCAATACCAACACTTTCATCCATGCAAGCATTTCTCTCACTGGTTCTCCGTACACCTGGGTTCCTCCTGCCTCAACTCGAGCTTTCTCTTCATTTTACTATAGCTTTCGTACGCTTGCACTCAGAGGCGCGTTGCTCGATAATGAAACATATCCATTGATCGAATTATCATTTTTTTCTAAAACCATTTCAATAAGGAGTGAAAGCGATGAAATTTTTGCCGGCACAAGATGTCATATACGCTTTTTCCAACACACATCCGCCAAGCCTTCGGGTAGCAGCTGGCGACACGGTTAAAATCGATACGTTCGACTGCTTTAAAAATCAATTGCAAACTGCCGATCAGGAAGTGTCTGCCATCGACTGGGACCAAGTAAATCCTGCCACTGGGCCCATTTATATAGAAGGGG
>JASKZU010000132.1 GCA_030147455.1 Planococcus sp. (in: firmicutes)
AAACTGGTAACTTTCCAGTTTCCTTGCTCTTGTTTAAATACGACAACTTGGCGCCCTGTCTGCTCCATGCCGCGCTCAGAACCTGCTTCATTCATTTGAACGCTGATGGTGGCATATACTTCAGCGCGTCCCTCTTCGTACTTTACAATGGTTTCGTCGCTGGTTGCGTATGTCGTATCATAAGTTTCGAACGCTTCAGCTAGTGCTTTTTTATCTTCCTCACGGTCGAACCCATCCGGATTTTCTGCAATGATCTCCATATAACGATCTAAATCTTCTTCGTTAAAAGCAGCAATATATTCATCATAAGCTGCAAGGATTGCCTGACGCTCGGCATCCGGGACTTCTGCCGCGATAATTTCACCTTCGTCATCCATCGTAAAGCCGACTTCCTGATCTTTGATGCCATGCTCGACTGCATTGCTTTCGCTGGCAGCATTGCCGTCTTCTACGCTATTGCTGTTTTCAGAAGACCCTTCGCCATTTGAACAGCCTGCAAGCAAAAACAACATACTTGTTGCCAATATCCATTTCTTCATGATGCATTCCTCCTGCGCTCATTTTGCCACAGCTTTAAGCTGAATACAATGAAGAACCGGTGTCACTATCGTATGGGACAGGCCGCACTGATTACGGTACAATAAATAGACACAACCAGCCAGGAGGCGTTGCAAATGGAAAAATGGGAAGCTGAACGTTTACTCAATCAAAAAACGCGGGAAACACGTGCATATCCGAGACGCAGAAGTACATCCTCTGCAAAAAAATATACATTGACCATGAATCCTGCTGAAGATTATGTCGTACTGGATTTTGAAACGACTGGCTTGCGTGCAGGCGACGATAAAATCATTCAAATTGGCGCCGTCAAATATATCGGCCACCAGCAGCAAGATACTATGTATTTGATGATTAACCCGGAACGGCCCATCTCCAGCACCATCACACGCATTACCGGCATCCGCAACAGCGATGTGGAAACAGCACCGGTCATAGAAGACATTGCGCCAAAGCTCATCGACTTTATCGGCGAGCTGCCCATTGTGGCGCACAACGCACCGTTTGATATGGGCTTTCTTTATGCATTGGAAAAATACACTTCCGTTCCTGCCTATCAAGTGATCGATACGGTAAGACTGGCCCGGAAGTTCATTACAGAAACCCCGAACCATAAGCTGACGACGCTATCTGCCTATCTAGAGCTCGAACACAATGCGCACGATGCTCTCGGTGATTGTCTCGTTACTGCTTCTATTTATCAATTCTGCATTGGCCGCATGTAAAAAGCGCCGGAAGCTGTGGCTTCCGGCGCTTTTTGCATTATCGGACTTCTACCCAGCCATTTTTGATGGCAGTGACAACCGCTTGAGTCCGGTCATTAACTTGCATTTTCTGCAGAATGCTTGAAACATGGTTTTTGACCGTTTTTTCAGAGATAAATAATGTTTCTCCAATTACACGGTTGCTTTGTCCGTCTGTCAACAGTTGCAGCACTTCGCTTTCGCGCTTAGTCAACAAATGATATGGACGTCGAATTTCTGTTTGATGGAAAGATCCTTTGTTTTCGCGCTCGCTAAGGCGGCGGAATTCCATCACCAAGTTGCGTGTTACTTTTGGATGCAAATAAGATCCACCTTTGGCCACGACTTTAATGGCTTGGATGATAGCATCCGCATCCATTTCTTTTAACATATAACCAAGTGCGCCTGTCTTAAGGGCGTGCGTCACATATGATTCGTCATCGTGAATGGACAGCATAATGACTTTGGCATCCGGAAATTTTTCGATTAATTCCCCTGTTGCTTCGACGCCATTTTTTTGCGGCATATTGATATCCATCAATACTACATCCGGCTGATGCTCTTCGTAGAGCTTGACGACTTCTTCTCCGTCTCCGCCTTCTGCCACTACTTCAAATGATTCTTCAAAGTCCAGGATGCGTTTTACCCCTTCCCGAAACAATTGGTGATCATCGATAATAATAATTTTTGTCATCATGTCGTCCTCCTCAAAATACCATATCTTACATACCCGCCTTGAGCGGAATATGAAACATTAACACTGTTCCTTCGCCAAGCGTGGAATTGATGAAAAACTCCCCGCCAATCAATTCTATCCGCTCACGCATCCCCGTCAAACCAAATGACTGGTCTTTAACAATTTCCTGATCAAAACCAGTGCCGTTGTCCTTGATAATAATGGACACCTGCTCTGCCAGCCATTCCATCTTCACTTCTATGTCGGTTGACTTGCCATGGCGGATCGCATTGGAAACCGACTCTTGAACCAAACGAAAAATAGATGTTTCAAAATTGTTCGGGAGCCGCGTTTCTTTTCCATTTGAATAAAAACCGAGCCGGACACCCTGGTTATATTCCTCGATTGTCTCGAGGTATTTTTTTAAGGTCGGAACAAGCCCGAGATCATCTAATGCCATAGGTCTTAAATCATAAATGATGCGCCTGACTTCCGTCAATGCTTGGCGTACCATATCTTTTAACGAAGAAATTTCTTTAAAGGCAAGGTCTGCCCCTTTTTCGCGATACGTCTTTTCAATCAAGTCGGAACGCAAAAGGACATTCGCCATCATTTGGGCAGGGCCATCGTGAATTTCCCGGGACAATCGCTTCCGCTCTTCTTCTTGTGCTTCAATAATGCGCAAACTGTAGTCTTGCTGGGATTTTGATTTATCGACTACTTCGCCGAAATCTTCCAAGTCGGAAGATAAGTAATTGGTTGCTACATTAATCTGGTTGACCAACCGCTCTGCCCGCTCGATCGTCTGTAAAAGCTTTTGAAGGCTTCGCTGCAGGCGATCCCGCTTTTGGCGAAACTTTTTTTCCTGCGTACGGTTTAAGGATAATTGCACCTGCAATTCGTTCGCCAACTCATAAGCTTCACGAATTTGGCTTTCCGTATATGAACTAAAAGAACGAGACAACTCAGCGAGACGCCGGCGTGCTGCCCGCGTCCGCTCTTCCAGGATGTCACCTTCCGCTATAATCCGGCTGATGTTTTCCCTGACGTTTTCCAGTTCGTCTTTCATTTCTTCGTAGCTATGGCGACTTTCCTCGCTGATGGCGAAAATTTCTTGTTTTGACTGGTCCATTTTTGCGGCCAGTTCGTCAAAGATGGAATCCAATGCCGTTCCGTCGCTTTTCTTTGCCATTCTAAAACCGCCTTAGCTATACTTAACTCTAGCACGTCAATTCCTTGCATCTTTTGCCTTATGAGCTTTACCAAGTATATCACTATATGAGCAAACCCATATTAAGAATACATTACAAATTGTCTGATTTTATTTTACAACAGGAGGAGTTAAATTGCGAGAAAATTACATAACTATAGGTGCTTTAGCCAGTGCAGAAATACTCATAAATAAATCGCGGTTCATTGGTCATGCTTCCCGCGCGGAAACTGAGGAAGAAGCGATCGCTTTTATCGATTCCATCAAACAACTTCATCGCCAGGCAACCCATAATTGCTCTGCTTACATGATTGGCGAGCACGATACTATCCAAAAAGCCAACGATGACGGTGAACCGAGCGGCACTGCGGGCGTTCCAATGCTCGAAGTACTGAAAAAACAGGGCCTTAAAGATACCGTTCTCGTAGTTACTCGCTATTACGGGGGAATCAAGCTGGGAGGCGGCGGTTTAATTCGCGCGTATGGCAAAAGCGCCAGCGAAGCCATTTCAGCTGCAGGCGTAGTTGAACGGCGCCTTCATCATTTGATGAACGTTTCAATCGATTACACATGGCTTGGCAAAATGGAAAATGAAGTACGCCAATCCACTTATCCACTCTTCAATATTGATTATTCTGAGCTGGTAGAGTTGTCGATTCACGTACCTGTTGAAAAAGAACAAACATTCAGAGAGTGGATAAATGAACTGACAAATGGGCAAGCTCAAGTTACTTTAAAAAAAAGTGAATTTCTGGAATTCCCGAAGTATTAAATTCTTTTCATTTACGCTTTGCTGAAATCACTGTATAATATCCTGAGTACAAAAAAATAAAATCGCAAAAATATTTTGTCTATTATAACGATTGATAGACGGCTGCATGCGGCAGGATATTTCCAAAGACCCGCATAATCCTACTCGAGGAGCAACT
>JASKZU010000305.1 GCA_030147455.1 Planococcus sp. (in: firmicutes)
AGCCACTTGCCCTTCAAGTCGTAACGAGCAAATGCATAAGCAGCCGGTACGGCCAGAAAGATGTTGATGGCCGTGACAAAAAAAGCAATCCATAAGCTGACCTTGATTGCCTGCCACGTTCCGGGTGCAGTCAATACATACTCCCAGGCACGCAGATCCAGCGCATCAGGAAATATATCCGGCCACCTCCATCCCGCTGACATGCTCATCAAAACTAACGGGATAAAAGGGAAAAGAATAAAAATGAATAAAAACATGAATAAAACAAGTGCCGCTAACTTATTTAAACCGAATCGCTTTTTCATCAGTTCCACCCTTTCAGCACATCCCAGCGTTTGCTGAAATAATAGACAACGATGCCAAGCAGAATGGTGAGCGATGCCAAAATCATATTCACTGCCAGTGCTTCCGGTCTATCGGCAAGTGTGCCGCTTGTATACAGCTGATATGAATAAACCGGCAGCATGCTCGGATATGTTACGCCGAGCAGGTAAGGCACTTCAAATGCCGAAAATGTAAAAACAAATACAATGAATGTCGCCGTCACCCAAGCCGGCAGCATGACTGGGATGACGATTTGGCGAATAAATTGCCAGCTATTTGCGCCGAATATGCGCGATACTTCCCTCCATGAATTGTGTATCCTCGTTAAAACCGGATATACCATCAAAGTGATAAACGGCGCTTCTTTCCAGGCATACGCAAAAATGATGCCCCAGCCAAATGAATCGTTCACCAATATCGGAAAGTCGGCAATTTCATCAATCCATCCAAACGTTGCGGCCGCTCTTGAGAAAAAACCGCTTTGCATAAACAGCAGCACAATCAAGTATCCCCCGACTAAATGTGGAATCGTCAGCGGCAATTGAAACAAACGATGCCAAATTTGAGTGGTACCAGAAACAGCGCCTTGTTTGAACATGAACAATAGTATCGCCACGCCCGCTCCGAGAATTGCCGAAAAAATTGATGATAAGGCTGCAACTTTCGCAGTCAGCGCAAGCGACGACCAAAAGGCCTGCGAATGTATTAAGGAACTGTAGGCATCCAGCGTCCATTCGGTTTGCCCGATTGCCGGAAAATACCCAAAGCTTTTTATAAACCCATCAAAAAGCCCCCCGAAAAACAGGAGGACAATGGTTGCGATGGCTGGCAGCAGCAGCATATAGGGCTTACTTTTGCGCCACATGTTCCAGCCAGCCCTTTTCGATGATCTCGATATAGTCTGCTGATAGTTCAGGCAAACGATGATCTTCCAGTTCTTCGAGCGGCAACGTAGCAGTCCCCAGATCTACTTTGTTCATAGCCTGCTGTTGGTCAGGGCTCAGCTTTTCAAAATCAAGCGCGGACAAATCGCCCCAGTTTTCCGGTGAAAGTTTAGCTGTTTGGGCGTCAGGAGACATCATTTCATTGATGGCGACCATGGCTCCTGCTTTATCGGATGAATTAAACGGAACCGACAGAAAATGCGTATTGGCAAGCGTTCCTCCATCTAAGAGAAATGTGCCGGTCGATTCCGGGAAACGGCCTTTCATCACTTCACTGGCCGCAAGAATCGGATCATAGCTCATCGTCATGCCAATTTCGCCGTTTGCATAAAGCTGATCTTGTTTAGCCAGGCTTTCGGGATAAGTTTCCCCTTGCCGCCATAAATATGGTTCAATTTCGTTCAGATACTGCCACATCGGCTCCAAGCGTGTTTCCAAGTCCTCGATTTCTGCTGCCGGCCGTTGATACTGTTCATAGCCGCCCGTCGTTTCATACAATACATGGCGCACAAAGGCGCTGCCGGTAAAATCAGGAAGTGCTGGATAAGTAAATTGGCCGGGATTATCTTTTACCCACTGGGCAAGTTCTTCCATGGATGCAGGCGGATTTTCAGACTTGTCCTGATCATACACAAAGACAAATTGCGCTTTGCCCCAAGGAGCTTCCAAACCTTCTACAGGTTCTCCGAAATCCTCTGCGACTTCCGGCGCTTCGGCGTCGACAAAGTCATTGAAATTCGGCAACTGGCCGGTAAAGTCATCCCACAGCAGTTCATTATCTTTTGCCGCTTTAAAGTTCTCGCCGTTGATCCAAATTACATCCATGCTACCGTCTTCTTTACCGGCTACTTTTTCATCCAGCAATTGATTGACGATGTCCTGCGAGTCGTTGATCGGCACGCGGGCAAGTTCGATATTGTATTGTTCTTTCATGCGCGGGGCCACCCATTCGTCCAAATATTGATTGATGTGGTCATTGCCGCCCCACATGTACATATTGACTTGTTGGCCATCTGCCGCGGCTACTACGTCCTGCCAGTCCTGCGACAGCAAATCATCCGCTTCCGGTGATGCGTTATCAGTTCCTGAAGAACAGGCAGCGAGTGTTAATGCAATTGCTCCGGGCACCCATATCATTGACTTTTTCATTTTTCCACGTCCTAAATCCTAAAATTGGTTATCTGTCTGCTTGTTTTTTGTTCCATACCCGGCGCAGCCACAGCGGCACTGCCGTCAGTAATGCAAATACGGCAAGGGCGAGCAGTACAGTAGTCAAGTCTCCGCTGATAAAGCTGCTGCCGAGAAAATTGTAAGCGAATGTCCCCGGAATAATACCGATAACGGTGGCCCAGGCAAAATGGTGGAAACGGACTTTGGCAAAAGCGGCTGTGTAACTGACCAAGTCAAAGTTAACGACCGGAATCAGCCGAAACAGCAGTACGTACAAAAAGCCGTTTTGCTTCATTTGCCGCTGAGCTTTTGCCATAACGCCGCTCCACTGTTTCTCAACCAGCCGCTTTCCGGCGGTTTGTGATGCGTAAAACGACAGCATGGCCCCGAACGTCGCCCCGATTACGGTATACAAGGTACCCATCCACGCCCCAAATGCCAAACCTCCGGCGATTGATAAAATCGAAGCAGGAAAAAATACAAGCGGCCGGATCGTGTACAGTACGATGTACACGAGCGGCGCCCACCATCCAAACGATAAGATCCAACTGCGCAAGTCGTTAACATCAACTTCAAAAGATCTGCCAAGCCAAACAAGCAAGCCCAGTACGATTGCTGCAGCGAGCCCCTTACTAAGCTTGATCGCCGTTTTTTGGCTCATGAGTTGCGCGTATGGGTTGAAATATTATGGTACCGTTTTTTCATTTCTTCATAACGCTTGCGGTTCACGCCGGCGTCCGAATAGCCGACGCGGGATGCAGAGCGAAATTCAATTTGTGCCGCTGCATCATTCAAGTAAAATTCGATATCGTCTTTAAATTTCATTCGCTTGGATGTTGCGACTGCGTACACGTAATTGGCGT
>JASKZU010000335.1 GCA_030147455.1 Planococcus sp. (in: firmicutes)
CCGGCGCTGCGTTCTTCACGCACTTCCAAGCGGTCGATTTCCATTCCTTGCTGCAAAAGCGATGTCCGCAGCTGGTTTAACTGCAGTTCTACTGCTTCTTTTGCCGCTCCGTGGCTTGCAACGATTTGGGCGCTCACTTTCCCTCCGGAAGCACTGACCAAGATCTCCAAATGGCCGAGATGCTCCGGGAAAATATTGATGCGCAATCGTGTTTCGTTTCCGGCTTCGCTCAAGCGGGCTGGTGCGGCAATCCATTCTGTCAATGTCTCCGCCAATTTTTGAACCGGGACTTGCCGCGCTGGTGCATCTGCCGCCTTGCTTTCATTTGCTATAGATAACGGCAAAGGTGTTTGCGTGGTTGGTTCTGTTTTTGCAGGTGCTGCCGGCTGTACCGGATCAGCTTTTACAGGTTCTGTTTTCAAGGAATCGGCTTTTGGTGCTTCTGTGGCCGGCTTCTCAATAGTTTCTGCCGGCTCTTGTGCGATTGAACCCAGCGGTAATGTATCTGATTTTGTTTCATCTGACTTCACTGCAGCTATTCTGTTTGGATCAGTTTTTAGCGAGATTTGTTCTGCAGCTGCTTTTTTCACCGGTTCTTCACCTTTAGCTTCTTCCGCTTCAGGAATCGGCGCCGGCATCGAATCGTTCAAGCTTTTTGCTATCGTGTCGTTTGCCGGTTCGGCTGCCTGCTGGTTCGTCAGCTGCAGCCATTTTAACGGCGGCTGTGCGAATGCCAAGCGGGCAGTTGAAGCAACAGGCTCTTTTATTATCGCCGGCTTTTCAGCTGAACTTGTTTTTTCATCGTTTTGTTCGAGCCATTCAAGCAGCGGCCGAATAGTTTCTACTGGCTTTAGTTCATTTTTCATTTTTCCATTTGAGTCTACCCCCGCAAATTGCTGGGGCTCTGCGAATTCTTTGACGTTCAATGCCAACGGCTTTAATTGGCTTATAAGCGCAAAAACCTTTAACTGCGTTTCTTCATCGTCGACATGTTCCTGGATGGCAGTCATCAATTGCTGATCATCAGGCAATGCGAGCAGTTGAAAAACAGTGTATTGCAAGGCTTGCTGTTCTTCGGTCAGCTCATCTGCAGGCAGTTCCATCAGTTGTGCAAGCATTGCAAGTTCACCTGAGGCTGATGCCAATTGTTGTTCTGGCGGCAATTGCGAGTCCTTTTCCGCTGACAGCGCCAGCAGCAATTCTTCAAATGGAAGCGTTTCTCCTTCAGCTTGTTTCGGGGCCGACGCAAGAACCGGCTGGCTGGTCCGCAACAAAGGCTGCAGAGCATTCACCGGACTTCACCGGTTTGGCCGAGGCGGTAGAAACGGCTGCCGGCCAAGTCGTCGAAAAAGTTTTGTTCGACCAGTTCGGCTTCTTTCTTGTGAGAGGCAAAGTTTTGTTCTTTTAAGTTGCCCCACGTCTTTTCTTCGCGGGCTTTTTCTTTGAGCGCATCCTGGCGTTTCGAAACATTGCGTTCATGCATCGCCACTTCGCGGTTTGCCATTAGCGACTGCTCATATAATTGGTGAATATATTCTTCGAGCATGCGCAGCTCCATAATCGGAATGCCGTTTTGCTCTTTTGCTTTTTTCATTTCTTCTGCTTGCTCAATCTTATTATGAAGTGCAGCGCTTTGTTCACGGACGGCTTGCTCTTTTTTCAGGGCATCTGCCATTTCCGCTTGCGCCGCTTGGGTTTCATTTTCTTTTAGTTCGAGAATTTTCTGGAACCTAAAATTGAATCGTGTCATCGTTCAGCACCTCCAAATTGTTGCACCAGCCGGTCGACGCTTTCCGTCAAAACTCCCTGCTCGTAGATATCTTGCTGCAAATACTCCCGAATCAATGGGTACGAACGAATGGCTTCGTCTATTTCGCTATTTGCACCGCTTTTATACGCGCCGATATTGATCAAGTCTTCGGCGGAATCGTGCGCAGCGAGCAGCCGCTTGAGCTCTGTCGCTGCTTTTTGATGGTCCCGCGTCGTCACTTCGTGCATGACGCGGCTGACACTGGCCATAATATTAATGGCTGGAAACTGGCCTTTTTGGGCAAGCTTTCGGTCCAGCACGATATGGCCGTCCAAAATTCCGCGCACCGCATCGGCAATTGGTTCATTCATATCGTCCCCGTCCACTAGGACCGTATAAAAAGCGGTGATTGATCCTTTGGCGGACGTACCTGAACGTTCCAGTAAACGCGGCAGCAGCGCAAAGACGCTTGGCGTATAGCCCTTACTCGTCGGCGGTTCGCCGACGGCAAGCCCGACCTCGCGCTGTGCCATGGCAAAACGCGTGACCGAATCCATCATCAGCATGACGTTTTTTCCCTGATCCCGGAAATACTCGGCAATGGCCGTTGCGGTCAATGCGCCCTTAATGCGCTGCATCGGCGTCTGATCCGATGTTGCGGCAACAACAACCGAGTTTTTCAAGCCTTCCGGGCCTAGATCCCGTTCGATAAAGTCACGGACTTCACGTCCACGCTCACCGATCAAGGCAATCACGTTTACATCTGCCTCGGTATTGCGGGCAATCATGCCCATCAGCGTACTTTTGCCCACGCCGCTTCCGGCAAAAACGCCGATGCGCTGGCCTTGGCCGACTGTCAGTAATCCATCGATTGCCCGTACGCCGACTTCTAGCGGTTTGTCGATGCGCGGACGCTTGAGCGGATTCGGTGGGATGTTCGTTGTGGAATATTTCTTTAAGCCTTTCGGCAGTTTATTGTCATCGAGCGGCTTGCCGGTGCCATCCAGAATTTTGCCGAGAATGGCCGGCCCCACTTTGATTTGCAGCGGGACGCCGGTTGCCACAACAAGACAGCCTGGGCCGACTTGCGCCAAATCGTGCAGCGGCATAAGCATGATTTTGTTTTCTCTAAAGCCGACGACTTCCGCTTCGATCGGTGGATCAAATCGGCTCGGGTACAGCAGGCACAATTCACCAAGTTTGGCGTTCGGCCCTTGCGCTTCAATGGTCAGCCCAATTACTTGAACCACTTTTCCGTGTTTTTTGATCGGCTCGATTTCGTTGAGCAGCGTCAAATACTCTTCATCGTTCAGCTTCGTCATTGGCCTTCTCCTCACAATAAGCGAGCAATTGCTTTTTGATTTCGAGCAGCTGGCTGTCTACAGTCGCATCGTAAGAGCCGCTTTTCGTATGAATCGTACAGCCCGAAGGCGCCTGCGACGCAACTGGCATCAACTTAAGCGTGGCGCCTGCCCGGATATAGCTTTTCAATTCATCTTCAAACGGCAGGACAGCCGGATAATCTTCGAGCGCTACATAAATGGCAATTTCTTCTGAATCATCGACTTGCCTCAGCGTATGGCGAACGATCGACAACAGCTGTTCTTCGTCCTGCTTGAGTTCATTGCGGATGATTTTCCCGGCAATGTCTATGCTGAGCGACAACACAAAAGGTTCGGCTTCGCGAATGATGCGCTGCTGTTCTTCGTACGCTGCATCGATCAAGCTTTCCATCAGCACGCGCTTGTCCACAAACTCTGCTTTAGCTTGCAAAAGGCCTTGCTCAAAGCCGGACTGGAAGCCTTCATTCCGTGCAGTTTCAGCCAAGCTTTCGGCATCTGCCTCGGCTTGCTTTTGCTGCTGTTCACGCCACACTGCCATTTCGTCATATGCTTCCTGCTGTTCTGCTGCGAGCTCCAGACGAAGCGCCTGCAGCTGGTCTTCTAATTCGCTGACTTGGTCTTTCAGGCGCCCGCCGTATTTTTCGATGTCTGAATCAGCCTCGGCTTCGAACGGCCGGCGGCTTTCCACTTTTCTTAACTGGATCACTTTTGTGCCGCTTTGTTCAGAGCCGCTGCGGATAATTCTAGACAATCATTTCATCTCCTTCGTTGCGGGAGACGGCAATTTCACCCGACTCCTCCAGCTGCCGGATCAAGGCTACGATTTCGGTCTGGGCCGTCTCTACATCTTTCAGCTTCACAGCTCCCATAACGTCCATTTCTTCGCGGATCATATCCGAACGGCGTGAAGACATATTGGCAAAGATGCTGTCTTTCACTTCGTCGCTGGCCGCTTTCAAGGCAAAGCTCATATCCTGGTCGTTTACTTCGCGTACAACGCGCTGAATCGAACGCACATCGAGTTTGACGATGTCTTCAAAGACAAACATGCGTTTCTTGATTTCTGCAACGAGGTCCGGACTGCCGCTTTCGAGTTCCGACAAGATAGCTTTTTCGGTCCCGCGATCGACTTGGTTCAGCACACGCACAATCGCTTCTACGCCGCCTGTTGCCGTATAATCCTGCGAACTGCTCGCGGATAATTTGCGTTCTAAAATCTGTTCGACTTGCTGAATCACATCCGGAGATGTACTTTCCATCAATGCAATGCGCTTGGCGACTTCTGCCTGCTGTTCAGACGGCAGCTGCGACAAGATCTGCGAAGATTGCTTGGCATCCAAATATGACAGGACGAGAGCAATCGTCTGCGCCTGCTCGTTTTGCAGTACGGTCGCAATGCGTGCAGGGTCTATCCGTCTGGCAAAATTAAACGGCTTGACTTGAAGGCGGTTCGACAAACGCCCGATCGTATCAACGGCTTTTTCTTTGCCGAGCGCTTTTTCCAAAATGTCGCGCGCATAGCTGAGCCCGCCTTCATTCATGTAGTCCTGTGCCAGCACCATTTCGTAAAACTCATCGATTACTTGTTCGGTTTGGCTGTTTTTCAATTGGCGCACATTGGAGATTTCCATCGTCAATTGGTCGATTTCCTTCTCAGAAAGCCGTTTGAACACTTCCACTGAAACGTCCGGCCCCATGCCAACCAACAGCACGGCGACTTTTTGGATCCCCGTTAATTCTTTTATCCGTTCCACCATTGAATTCTCTCCTAATCATCCGCCATCCACGAGCGCAATAAATTCGTAAAGTCATCCGGACGTCCTTTTGCGAGCTTTTCGATTGTCTTGCGCTTCGGATTGGTTCTTCCGTTAAATTCGGACAAGTCGATTTCTTCTTCTTTATCAGCATCGCTTCCTGCCGGCTGCAATTTCGCTGCCATGCGGTCGAAATAATCCATTTCAAGTTCGGCTGCGAGTTCTTCTTCCTGGCGTTTGCGTCTTCTCATAAACAGCACGATCCCAACAGCCAATACTAGAATCGCTAGGCCCGCGCCCACATACCACCAAATCGATGTTTCTCCCCAAAATGTCTGGACCGGCTCTTCTTCTGCCATTTCCGGACGCCCTTGGAATTCAGTCGCGAAGATGGAAATGCGTTCGTCGAGTTCTGCCGGCGTCGGACGGAACTCGTTCATGCTGAGTGATGCACTGATTGTGTTTGCCAGCAAATTGCGGATATCTGCCATATTTTCTTCAGACAACGTCGCCGGATTGTCCGGCACTGGCGGTTCCACCCCAACGTTGATCGTAATATCGTCGATTACGTACGGGCTCATTTCGATTTGGCGGCTGATACGGTTTACTTCGCGGTTGATGCGTTCTTCTGTACGCTCCGACTCGCTTGTTCCCTGTCCGTCCGCTGCCGGGTAATTGGCAATTTCTGTTTCGCCGGTTCCGGCATCATCTACAGGCGCTGCGCCTTCGCTTGCATAAGTTTCCACAATGCGCTCGACGCTGATGTCGATGCCTTCGCCGGTTTCCAAATCAACCGGTTCGACCAATTGCTCTTCACGCTTTTCTTTCGTGAAATCGATATTGGCCATTACCGATACGACTACTTTGTCCTGCCCAAGCAACAGTCCAAGCATTTGCTGCAATTCACGCTGGATGTCTTTTTCGATGCCTTGCTGAATTTCGCGGTTCTGCTGGTAAATGGTCAAGTTCGTGTCTGGCTGCCCCGTATCCTGAAGCTCAAACACTTGGCCGTTTTGGTCCATGATGACGATTTGCTCCATCGGCAAACTCGGCACCGATTTGCTGACCA
>JASKZU010000154.1 GCA_030147455.1 Planococcus sp. (in: firmicutes)
CATTTGCTTTTTTTCATGAATGTGTTTCTCCTTCCAAAAATATCAGAATATTTTTTCCTTTCTAAAAGATTACCATTTTCTATCATTATCAAGAATAGGAAAGAGCATGTATTTCGTAACACGGAATACATGCTTCAAGGTGTATTGACTCAGTATTTCAATAGGCCATAATCATTGTTTTCTGATTAATTAAACTTTTGATCCTCTTCAATATTACCAAAAAAAAGAAGCAGGCATCAGCCTGCTTCCCATGTTTTATAAAGCTGCTTCCAAGTCTTCGATCAAATCTTCCACATCTTCGATGCCGACGGAAATACGGACCAGTCCTTCACCGATGCCGAGTTCTGTACGGCGTTCCAACGGAATCGAGGCATGCGTCATTTGTGCCGGAACAGAAATCAAACTTTCTACTGCCCCCAGGCTTTCAGCCAATGTGAAATACTTTAATTTGGCCAGCAATGCATCGGCTTTTTCCTTGCTGCCGACATCAAATGAAATCATTCCGCCAAATCCGCGGGCCTGCTTTTGCATCAATTCTTTGCCTGTATGGCTGTCGAGGCCAGGATAAATGACCGCTTTCACTGCTTCGTGCGCATCTAGGAACTCCGCAATTTTTTGCGCGTTGGCGTTTGTTTCTTCCATACGAATGCCGAGTGTTTTCAATCCGCGCATCAACAGCCAAGAATCCTGCGGCCCAAGAATGGCGCCTACGGAGTTTTGCACAAAATGCAATTCCTGAGCCAGCTCAGCCGTATTGACGACGACCAGCCCCGCCACTACATCGCTGTGTCCGCCAATGTATTTTGTCGCACTATGTACGACAATATCAGCACCCAATGCAATCGGGTTTTGCAAATAAGGGGTCATGAATGTATTGTCGACAATCGTCAACAGTCCGCTTTCTTTGGCGAATGCTGCAACGGCTTCAATATCGGTCACCTTTAATAGCGGATTGGTCGGCGTTTCGATAAAGATCGCTTTTGTGTTGTCTTTAACGGCTGCTTGGACTTGTTCCAAATCACCAGTATCCACGAATGTAAATTCGAGCCCGAAGCGGTTCAATACTTTGTTCATGACGCGGTAAGTGCCGCCGTAAACATCATCTGTCAAGATGACATGGTCGCCTGACGAAAACAGCATCATGATTGATGAAATAGCCGCCATTCCAGATCCGAATGCAAAACCTGCATGCCCGTATTCTACGTCTGCGATCAATTCCTCGAGCGCGTGGCGCGTCGGGTTTCCAGTGCGAGAATATTCATAACCCTTGAACTTGCCCACTGCTTCTTGCTTATAAGTGCTGACTTGGTAAATCGGCGTCGATACCGCACCTGTCGCTTCGTCGCCGAAGATGCCGCCGTGGATTAATCGTGTTTTCGGTTTCATTGCTGTTCCTCCTCAAAAGATTGCGCATAAATCTGCTGGCTCATATAGCGTTCGCTCGAGTCGGCAAAAACCGTGACAATATGGCTGCCGGGTTTTGCTTTTTCCGCTTCCTTCATCGCTGCAACAAACGCGGCGCCAGATGAACTGCCGACAAGCAAGCCTTCTTTTTGGGCAAGTGCCCCCACTGCCTCAAAAGCCGCTTTATCTGTAATCGTATAGATCCCGTCAAAATACTGTTCATCCATAAACGGTGGGAGAAATTCCATTCCGATGCCTTCCGTTTTATGCGGACCAGACTCGCCGCCGTTCAATATCGAGCCTTCCGGTTCAACGATGACGGTACGGATTTTTTCACTTTGCCCCTTTAAGTAGCGGGAAGTTCCCATGAACGTGCCGCCCGATCCTGCGCCGGCGACGAATATATCAATATTGCCATCCAACTGGTCCCAAATTTCAGGGCCGAGTGTTTGGACATACGTATCCGGATTGGCGCTGTTGGCAAATTGCGCTGGCATAAATGCGCCTTCCTGTTCAGCCATTTGTGTGGCTTTTTGGATAGCGCCTTTCATGCCTTCTGCTGTCGGTGTATTGATCACTTCTGCACCAAGTGCACGCATCAATGTCTGCTTTTCCATACTGAATTTTTCAGGCACGACAAGTTTCAGCTGATAGTTTTGGCCGATGGCCGCAATCGCCAGGCCAATGCCTGTATTTCCTGCTGTCGGCTCGACAATCGTCCCTCCGGGCGCCAAAAGGCCGCGCTCTTTGGCATCACGGATCAGTGATACCCCGAGGCGGTCTTTGACGCTGCCGCCTGGATTGAAAAACTCCAGCTTGGCAAAAATACGGCAGCCGTTTGGAATATCGCTGTGTGTCAATTCGAGTACAGGAGTTTTCCCGATCAATTGCTGAATCTCCGTTGCAAATTTCATGTCGGTTCTCCTTATAGAGCGTCGTCTTTAAATACTTGACGCCACTCGTCTTTTTTCGCGAGCATTTCGCGGGCCAATTCATGTGCGCCTTCTAAGCTGTGGCTTGCTGCCCAGCCGCATTGCACT
Organism: Planococcus sp. (in: firmicutes); assembly: GCA_030147455.1. Lineage (GTDB taxonomy): Bacteria > Bacillota > Bacilli > Bacillales_A > Planococcaceae > Planococcus. Next base: position 2,445 of record JASKZU010000154.1, read on the forward strand.
TCATTGCATGCGGGCACTTCGTCAGCTTCCACGACATCCTGCAAAGTAGCTTCCAAGATGCGCAAAACGTCTTCATAGTCGTCATGGTTGATGACCGACAAGTAAAATCCTGTCTGGCAGCCCATCGGCCCGATGTCGATAATCTGCTCTGAATGATTGCGGCTATGTTCGGCCATCATATGCTCCAGTGAATGAAGGCCCGGCATATCCATATGCTCTTCGTTCGGCTGTTTAAACCGGATATCGTATTTTCTAATGACATCCCCTTTTGCGCCTGTTTTTTCTCCTGCCAAGCGCACATAAGGAGCCTTTACAATCGTATGATCCAAGTTAAAACTTTCTACGTTCATTTTTTTCAAATTAATCTTCCTTTCTCTGTTTGGTTGCGTCCATCAAAAAGACATATTCATTTAACCGGGTGAATGTCGCGTCAAACCCGTTTTTTTCAAAAATTTCTTTCATGACCGGGATGGTTGTGTAGTGCTCGCGCTTTAAATCTTCCACCAAGTTGAAACGGCCTTCTGCTTCTTCAAATACGATCCGCCCAAGTTTGGCTTCTTGTGTTTCAAAAATTGTATCCGCAAAAACTACTTTTCCGCCAGCTGGCAGCATATCGGCATAAAGGCGAATGGCCTGTTCTTTTTCTTCATCAGTCAGATGGTGAAACGCATAGCTGCTGACAAAACTTTTCGGCTCGATCGGTACATCGAAATCCAAAAAATCGCCGTCAACGAACAGCTGATCCGGAAATTTTCCGGCTGCGACTGCACGCATCGCACTGTTTGGCTCAATTCCTGTTACCTCATGCCCTTCCTGAAGAAGCGCTGCTGTTAAATTGCCTGTTCCTACGCCAAACTCCACGGCCGGACCAACTGCTTTCTTCGCCACGGCAGCCAATATGTCCTCGTAGTTTTCAAAAACCGCTTTATATTCAGGATCCATTCCATTTACTGATTCATCATATGTGTGCACCCATTCATCAAAAATCTCGACAAATTCTCTTCCCATTTCGGCACTCCCGCTCTCTATACAATATATTATAGATAAAACCAATAGTCTTACTTGGCTTTATTTATAACATAAGCTTTGCATCTGTTCAACTTCCAAGTTTCCTATTTTTTCGCGGGATTTTTTAAAAGTTGAGCGGTCTCTACAATTTGAGAATCGGCGGCAATTCACCATGGTGTTTCAGGATAAGCCGTTTTAGCAGCAAATCACACTGAACAAGCGACATTTGAACAATTCGCCCGACAAAAAGTGCGACGATGACAGTTCCAATTCCCACTGGCCCCCCAAGCATCCATCCAGCGATTGCGGCAGTCGATTCAATGGCCGTCCGAATCACGTTGACGCTGAGGCCGGTTTTTTGAACCAAGACCAGCATCAAGTCATCCCGCGGCCCTGCCCCCATTTTAGGCGATACATACAACCCGACACCATAGCCCATGACAAATACACCTGCGATGAAAATAAGAATCTGGCCGATCAACGAATGGATGTCCGGAATCAGAAAGTTGAAAAAATCAATGAACAATCCGATCAGCAGCATATTGAGCCATGTGCCAAACTGCGGCCAGCGCCGGCGGGCAAGTGAAGTTGCCGTAATGACTGTAAATCCAGCGAGGATTGACCACGTCCCGATTGATAATCCAAAATTCTCATATAGCCCAACATGCAGCACATCCCAAGGCCCGATGCCGAGCCGGTCGCCTTTGATTGTCATAGAAGAGCCTAGTCCGAGAAACATCATACCGGCAAGAAAAAACAGCCAGCGATAACATAGTGCAACGTTCATTCATTTTCCTTCTTTCCTAAGCTTCCTCTACTGCCAGAAACAAACCAAATGCTATGAACGAGCTGTTAACTGAGCCCATTGGCCATTCGCTGCTTTTTGTAAATCCTGCGGCGAGAGCTTGAGCTGTGCACCGATTTTGCCTGCAGAGACGATGATCAGATCAAGCGCTTGCGCTTTATCAGCGATAAAGGTGGCGAATGGCTTTTTCATTGCAAGCGGTGAACAGCCGCCGCGCACATAGCCGGTAAGCGAAAAAATTTCCTTGACCGGTACGAGTTCGACTTTCTCTTCCCCGCATGCTTTTGCGGCTAGCTTTAAATCCAGCTCTTCTGCCACCGGCACAAGAAACACATAATGGCTTTTCGAAGTTCCGGACGCGACGAGAGTCTTGTAAACCGCTTCAGCGGAATATCCGATCTTTGCCGCTACTGCAACACCATCGATTTTTCCGTCTTCGGCGCTGTAGTAAAGCGCTTCGTAGGAAATCCCCTGACGGTCCAACTGACGGGCTGCGTTGGTTTTCGCTTCTTTTTTAGCCATTTGTGTTCCTCCATTCAGTCGTTTTGCCCGAGCATTTTTTTCAAGGCTTCAGCCATTGCATTATTTTGCGGCGGCTCGTCCTGTTTTTTCAAATATTGATTGACGTCTTTTTTCGTTGCCTTGGAGCTTCCTGCTTTTTTGCGTTTTTCAAATGCCGATAGTTTTTCGCGGTGGCCGCATTTGCAGACGAACATTTTGTTATCACCGTCTCCAACCATGTCCATGCGCTTGTGGCAATTCGGGCAGCGCGCATTTGTCGACATTGAAACGTTTTTCTTGAAGCCGCAATCGCGATCCTGGCATACGTGCATCTTGCCGCGTTTGCCGTTCACTTCAAGCAAAGGCTTGCCGCAGTCCGGGCACATCTTGCCGGTAATGTTGTCGTGCTTGAACTTTTTATCGCTCGACTTGATTTCCGATACCGACTTTTTAGAGAAGGCGATCATGTCAGCCATAAACTGCTCTTTCTTTAATTGCCCTTTTGCAATCTTCGTCAATTGCGTTTCCCAGTCGGCCGTAAGTTTTGGCGACTTTAAATCTTCCGGTGCCAAATCCAAAAGCTGGCGCCCTTTGGAAGTCACGATCAGGTCTTTGCCTTTTTTCTCGATCAGGAAACTGTTAAACAGCTTATCGATAATATCGGCACGTGTTGCGACCGTCCCAAGACCGCCTGTCTCGCCCAGTGTCTGAATCAGCGCCTTGGATTCGCCCGCCATAAACTGCGCTGGGTTTTCCATTGCACCGAGCAGCGTTCCTTCATTAAAGAATGCCGGCGGCTTGGTTTTCCCTTCTGTCAGCGTAATGCCCTTTAGCTGAACCTTCTCGCCCTGCTCAAATGCCGGAAGCGTCGATTCGCCTTCTTCGTCCGCCTCTTTGTATACCCGTTTCCAGCCTTCTTCGCGTATGGTATTGCCTTTGGCCTGGAACGCTTCACCGGCTACATGGAGCTCAACCGTCGTCCGGTCATATACATGGTGGGGCAGGAATACCGCCAGGAACCGGCGGACAATCATGTCATACAATTTATATTCCTTGTCGCTGAGTTCATGAAGCAGCGGCGTTTCTTCTGTCGGGATAATGGCGTGGTGATCGGATACTTTGCTGTCATCGACCACGCC
>JASKZU010000015.1 GCA_030147455.1 Planococcus sp. (in: firmicutes)
ATGACTACAACCGAAAGCTTGTTTTAACAACGTTTACAGATGTTTTATTGTGTTTTTCAAGAGGACACTTGTTTTTAAGAAAAGGAGTGTAGATCGATGAAACGAATTATAGTGACAGGTGCTTTGGGACAGATTGGTTCGGAGCTGGTAGGGAAACTGCGCGGCCTTTATGGCAGTGAAAATGTCCTGGCGACAGATATCCGTCCTTCAGAAAACCAGGAAGGGCCTTTTGAATTGCTGGATGTGACAGATGCCGAGCGTATGCTTGCCCTAGCAAAAGATTTCAAAGCCGATACGATGATTCACATGGCTGCTTTATTGTCAGCCACCGCAGAAGAAAAGCCGCTGCTCGCTTGGAATTTGAATATGGGCGGGCTGGTCAACGCGCTTGAAACGGCCCGTGAACTGAACCTCCAGTTTTTCACGCCAAGTTCGATCGGCGCATTCGGCCCTACGACGCCTAAAAACAATACACCGCAAGATACACTTCAGCGGCCGACGACAATGTACGGCGTCAACAAAGTAGCCGGCGAGTTGCTGTGCGATTACTATTTCACTAAATTCGGCGTGGATACGCGCGGACTCCGGTTTCCTGGATTGATCTCGAACGTAGCACTACCAGGCGGAGGCACTACCGATTATGCAGTCGATATTTACTATAAAGCGATCGAGCAAGGCAGCTACACTTCCTATATTGCGGAAGGAACCTGTATGGATATGATGTATATGCCGGATGCGCTTCAGGCAATCATTGATTTGATGGAAGCGGATGCCGACAAACTGGTTCATCGCAATGCTTTTAATGTCACGGCCATGAGTTTTGAGCCGGAAGAAATTGCGGCGTCGATCCGCAAGCACATTCCAGGGTTTACACTCAGCTATGAAGTCGATCCGGTAAGACAGGCGATTGCCGACAGCTGGCCGGACAGCATCGATGCCAGTGCCGCAAAAAATGAGTGGGGCTTTAAAGCCGCATACGATCTGGATATGATGACTGCCGATATGCTTGAAAAGCTCAAGCAAAAACTTCAGCAAGCATAAAAAAGACGCTTTCCCTAGCTGGGAAAGCGTCTTTTCCATTAAGTTAAAACAGCAAATGTGCGACGCCCGCGATAATTGGCAAGGCAATAACTGTACGAAGCAGGAAAACGACGATCAAATCGAAAATATTGACCGGGATTTTCGAACCGAGCAGCAAGCCGCCGACTTCGGACATGTAAATCAATTGGGTTACAGACATGGTCGCCACTACAAAGCGCGTCATTTCGGATTCAATGCCCGCTCCAAGAATAGCAGGGAGGAACATATCGGCAAAACCGACGACCATCAACTGTGCAGCTTCTGCGGCTTCCGGTATGCCGAGAAGATTTAAATAAGGTTCGAACGGGGCGCCAAGGATGACGAACGTTGGCGTATACTCGGCTAGAATAAGTGCGATCGTACCAAAAGCCATGACGACTGGTGCAACACCGATCCACATATCCAATACGTTCTTCATGCCGTCCGAGATAAACTTGGCGAATGAACGGTTATGAGACGCTTTATCGAGTGCTTTTTCCAATCCGTGTGCAGCCATGCCCTGGCCAGTCGGTACGTCTTCCGATACAGATTCCTGAGGCGAACCGTCCCGGAATTCTGTTTTCTTCTGTGCCAGCGGAAAAATACGCGGCATAATAAGTGCAAGAATAAGCCCCGATAAAATAACGGTGCCATAGTATGGAAGGAAATAGGAACCAAGCCCAATTTCTTCAATAACGACAATAGCGAAAGTGATCGAGACGACTGAGAAAGTTGTTCCGATAATGGCAGCTTCACGCTGTGTGTATTTATTGTCTTCATACTGCTTGCTTGTTAAAAGAACACCGATGGTCCCGTCGCCTACCCAAGAAGCAAGAGCATCGATTGAAGACCGGCCCGGCAAACGAAACAACGGACGCATGATCTTAACCATCATGGCCCCGAAAAATTCAAGCAATCCAAAGTTCATCAGCAGGGGCAAAAACAATCCGGCAAACAAGAAGATGGTAAACAGGAATGACAGCAATCCGTCCCCTGAAAGAAGCAGTCCACCTGTGTCTTCGCTCCAAATAGCTTCCGGCCCCACCTGGAACAGCACCATGATAGCAAAGACTGCTGCCAGAATACGCGTCACTGTCCAAAATAAATTAACATTAAACAGCTTCTCAAAAAACGGGATTCGATCGGAAGTGTTTTCTTTTTTTCCGATATATGCAAGAGAGCCTAGTGCGGCTACCAGCAGGATAGCCAAGACGACCCAAGGAACAAATGATTCAATAGCTCCTGCCATCATGCTTGCTAGAACCGCAATGGTTACTTTCCAGCCATCGTCAGTAGGGATCGGAACAAGGAACAGCAAGATCCCAATAAAAGACGGAATTAAGAACAACAGCCATGTAGAAAAACGAAATTTTTTCAAAATAGTATTCCCCTTTGTCTTTTTAATGTATGAATAATCGCTAATGATACTAATTATACAACACTACCCCCTTTGGAACCGCGGTCATTAGTAATGTTTATATTATCTGAAAACATTAGAAAAAAACAGTGGTTTGGCAAAGAAAATCTTATTGCTCTATACGGATGCATAAAAGCAGAGTAGAAACGTATGACATCCGTTCATAAAAGCGCAGGAAGCCAATAAAAAAACTGCAAGGTATGCCTTAAGGCATGCCTTGCAGTTTAAATTAAAAACTTTCTTCAAAATCCTGATCCCAGCGGTAAGTGTAAAACCGTTCGAGTGTCAGCCAGTTTTCAGTTTCTGTATCGCCGTTTTCCAGCTTGTGCTCCATTTCTTCGAGCATCCAGGCCGTTTGTGAAATATGGGCTTTCATCGAATTCATTTTTTGGTCGCGAACTTCTTTGATGTTGTGGACAATGTCGGGTTGGCCGAGCTTTTCCAGCGTATTGTTGGCAAAGGCAACGCAATGAAGTTTCGGGCGGTCGTCCATTCGGCGCACTGCGCGCACGACAGCACGTGCTGTTGCTTCGTGGTCAGGGTGTACGG
>JASKZU010000033.1 GCA_030147455.1 Planococcus sp. (in: firmicutes)
GCAACAGCCGTTCCTGCCACGGATGGTTCATGATAGTTATGACTGCTCAAAGCAACAGTTTTAGTCATTGGATTATAATGGTCGCTCAACATGCCCCGGCTTTCAATTACCTTGATGTTGTGCAGGCCATTCTGGTCAAGGATAATCCGAGCGACTTCCGCTCCTGTGTGGCCAGAAGTCGAACGAACTTTAGAGTATTTTCCGTATGTGCTTTTCAACTTCATCTGAGCCCAAATCGGCACAATCAGTAAGATGGCAAAGTAAATTAAATATCCGCCCAATCCCATGGTATGAATCAACCTCTCTATTGTTTCGTTAAGTCTATTTTACCTGTTTTCTTGTTGCCTGGTCAACTGATACGCCACGCTCCGGCTGTTTGTTCAGCAAAGCGGCAAACCATGCGAACGTGATGCAGGCAATCGACAGCCAAAAAGTGAAGTAGCCGATTTGGGCGCTAAAGTCGCTTAAACTTGAATAAATCGGCATTTGCCCAAACACGTAATCAATCACATCATTATGCAGCGTCCAGACAGCGGCAATAGCAACAGAAAGATAGCCGAAACGGTAATGGTCGATATAAAGTACCGCCTGCAATGCCATGGCAAAATGGGAAGCAACCAGCATCCACCCCATCCAGCCGATCGAACCTGTCTGCCACAATGTCAGCAAGTTCATGACGACTGCCCATAAGCCGTATTTGATGAGCGTAATAAAAGCCAGCGACTCGAGCAATGAACTGCGTTTCCCGAATATCCATAACCCGAGGACCAGTGTAAAGAACAAGCTGGCCGTTGGGCTGTCTGGAACAAAAATGAGAAAAATAGGTTCGGTGATGCGCAATTGCCAGCCATACCAAATAAAGCCGTAGATTGATCCGCCCAGGTTAACGAAGAACAGCAAAATCAGAAAAGGACGAAACATCAGCCACGCTGAAATTTTTGAAACCAACTGCAACATGAAATCTTCCTTTCTTGTGCAGAAAAAAAGAGCCGGTTTCCCGACTCTTTTCTTTTGCCAACTTATTCAGCTTCAAGTCCAGCGATAAACTCTGCAAGGACTTGCAGGTCTTCATCAGACTCTGATCCTTCCCAAGAAGGCGGCATTACTTGTGCTCCATCTCTTTCGATGCCGTTTACAGCAATTTGAGCGATTTCTTCAGGTGTGTGGCCAGTACCAATCAATGATGGTCCGACGGCTCCTTCGAAATTGTCGCCATGACAGCTGATACATGCAGAAGCGGTGTAGATTTCATAAGCCGGATCTGACGTATCTACTTCTACTTCATCCGTGATTTCCCCTTGGCGGGCTGCAGCTTCCCAGTCATGGTTAGCAACAGATTCCCAAGTTAGGAAAATGATTGAAGCGATTGCCAAAAGCATAAAGCCGGTCGGCAATGGACGTTTTGATGGGCGTCTTTCCGGTCCGCGATCGAGGAACGGTGCCAGCATCAAGGCTCCGAATGCAAGACCCGGAATGATGATGGCGCCGACGATGTTGAATGGGCCGGACGCAAATTCATATTTCAATAATTGGTATAAGAACAAGAAATACCAGTCTGGCAATGGGATATAAGCTGTGTCTGTTGGATCCGCCTGGCCTTCAAGAGGCGATGGATGGGCAACAGTCAAGATCAGATATCCGATTAAGAAAACCGAACCGATCATCCATTCTTTTAGAAGGAAGTTCGGCCAGAAGGCTTCTGTTTTGCCAGGATATTCGGAGTAGTCTTTTGGGATATTCGCTTTCCGAAACTCTTTGCTCGGTACGCGGGAATCCTCTACAAATTTCATCCCTTTTCCGCGGTGCATAGTGTCCCCTCCTTAAAATCCTTAATCAAGGATGAATTACAATGGTCCTGAAATACCTTGTCTTCTGATCATGATAAAGTGTGCTGCGAGCAACCCAAGCAAAGCAGCAGGCAAGAAGAAGACGTGAATCGCGAAGAAGCGAGTCAACGTTTGAGCGCCGAGGATTGTTGTATCCCCTGCAAGCAACGTTTTGATCGTATCACCGATTACCGGTACAGAAGCTGCAATTTCAATCCCAACTTTTGTTGCGAACAATGCTTTCATGTCCCATGGAAGCAAGTAGCCTGTGAATGAAAGGCCGAGGATTACGCCAAATAGCAATACTCCTACAATCCAGTTCAATTCACGAGGTTTTTTATAAGACCCTGTGAAGAATACGCGCAGTGTATGAAGGAAAATCATAACTACTACGAGAGAAGCTCCCCAGTGGTGCATCCCACGCACAATTTCTCCAAAAGCGACTTCGTTCTGGAGATAATAAACCGACTGCCAAGCATTTTCAATATCGGGTACATAATACATCGTTAGGAACATACCGGATAAGATTTGGATAACTGTGATAAAGAACGTCAGTCCTCCGAAACAATAAACAAATGCTGAAAAGTGGTGTGCGGGGTTGACGTGTTCCGGTACTTCATGGTCTGCAATATCGCGCCAAATCGGCGTGATGTCCAATCGCTCATCTACCCAATCATATAACTTGTTTAGCACTGGTGTCGTACCCCCTTAACTATTAAACTAAAGTGTTTGCTTTTACTGCCCCGATAGCTACAAAGCCATCTTGATCTTCAACGTCGTACTCGTCAAGAGGACCGGTCGGCGGCGTACCCGGAATGTTCTGGCCATTCTTTTCATAGCGGCCGGCGTGGCATGGGCAGAAGAACTGTGTTGGATGTTCTGCATCCCCACCCCAGTTGACTGTGCAACCCAAGTGTTTGCAGACAGGTGACAAGGCAATCAATTTGTCGCCTTCTTTGTAAACCCAAGCAGAGTTTGTGACGTCTGATGTATACCAACCGTCGATTTGCTCGTAAGAAAAGTCAACTCGAACAGGCTCTTCTGTGATTTCAGAAACTGCTTTGTCTGTTAGTACATAGTCTCCGGCTCCGTGTTGCTGAAGAATTGGATCGACCGCAAAACGCACCATCGGCATCAGCATCCCTGCTGCCATGAAGCCGCCTACACCCGTAAGTGTGTAACCTAAAAATTGGCGTCGTGATACACGATTATTACTCATTCTTTTCCCCCCTCTAACATTCAAGGTCAGTCCAATGGACATAGTCATTCAAATATAATTACTAGGACAACCTAATGATATATCAATCAAAACATGAGGTCAATATTGCATTGGGTTGAACGGAACACTTTGTGAACATTTCATGAATGAAGTGTCCATTCTTTCGTAAACAGCGGTAGCACTTGACGCAGCTGGTCTTCCATCACAGATTTTTTGAAGTTTTGGTCCATATCGCCTGTCGGGATGGCCGGCAGCCACAATATGTTCGCCAATTCTTCCATGCCGCGCCACTGGGCATCTGTTGTCAAATAAAACACGTGGCGAAAACTGGTTTTGGCAAACTCTTCCTTCAGCTCATTCGCAAGCTTTGTTCGGTCGCTGCCGCTGGCGTAAGAGACAGGCGGAAGCAGCAAAATACGCCCTTTAAATTGTTTTTCCAATATAGCGGTTAGAGATTGCATATATTCCGAAGCAGCCGCGCTCGCCTTTATGCCGGCATCACTAAGATCCAGTTCAACCAAAGGAACTACCGCCGTGTCCACATATTGTTTTTGAGTTGTATATTGGTCCAAATCTTTGCTCATAAAATGCATCGTTTGTTCACACTCCGTTTTTTTTCATCGATTTGACCGTCGAAAGCAAGGCCGATAGTTCGAAAAACCGTTCTTTGTCGCCGGCATCCAAGGCAACATCGATTTGCTTAAGGATCGTTTCTATTTGAAATGATGAAAGGCTTTCACTCAGCACCTGCTCTGCTATTAAGCGGTCCTGCTCGCATACTGCAGCGCCTTTAGGCAAATGCGGATTTTCCTCCAGCACGGACAAGTACAACGGCGCAGGCGGAAGGCTCGGGAAATTCAATTGCACATAAAGCGCCTCGTCAGGATGCAGCCGAAGGTCGTGGAAAGATTTTTCGGCATCCGCAGTCATTAGTTTGCCTTTATAAAACTGAAACGGCACTTCCTTGGATTCTGTCGTGGACATGACCATCGCGCGCGGGCAGTAATGCGCTTCTTCTACGAAATGGGTTTTCTCCAACAGTTCGTCATTGCTCAGCAAGTAATTGAGGATCCAGATGCATTCACGCCTTTTCATCTTATAGGCTCCAAGGAACCAACGCATAAATTGCTTTTTCTCGCCTACAGAAACGGATGCAGTCATGATCTTTCCCCCTTTTTAGTCGAACGATTCGAGCCAATCAAACCACTGTGGGTTTTCCGGCTCTAATGCTTGCAGCTGTTTGATTATTTCGAGAGCCTGCTCTCTTTTTCCTTCTTCTACCAAAAACAATGCATATGATTCTAAAAAACCGGCATCATCGGAAAATGCGGGATGGGCTTTTTCGTAATATTCCAGTGCCCGGCCAAACTGTTCTGTCCGGTCATATGCCTGGGCAATCAATGGGTACAGTGCATTCCAATCGTTACCGCTCTCGACAGCCATATGTGCGAGTTCCAAAAGTTCTGCGTCCCGCTCTTCTGCATGAAAGTAAGACATGAGTGCATATAAGGCTTCCATATATTCAGGATCCAGTGCAATCGCCTGCCTCAACAAATCGACGCCTTCCCCGTCTTTGCCCAGTTTAAGGGCCAGCTTCCCTGCAAACAAATACAATTCTTTATCGAACTCATCGCGTGCCAGCCCTTGAGTGATGGCTTCATAGGCCTGCTTGTATTCTTCCATCATATTGAATGACTGGGCTTTTAAGAGGTAGGCGGAAAAATAATCTGCATCCGCCGCTAAAAGCTCATCCAGCCTTTTTACCGACAACTCGTATTGCTTTGTTTGAAACGCAGCAAAAGCAGCACCGAACAATACATCGGGTTTGCTTTCCTGTTTTAACGCCCGCTCATAATGCGGCAGTGCTTCTTCATACGCCGCACCCGCACTGTAAACTTCAGCAAGCCGCTCGTTTATGTCGACGCCTTCAATAACGATGTTTTTCGCTTCAAGCTCCTGGTAAATGCGCGCAGATTCCAAGTAACGGCCCGAATCGAGCAGTAGCTCCGCTTTTGCCTGCTGCAGCAGTGATTCGTTCGGCATCAAGCCGATCGCTTCATCCAAGCGGTTTTCGGCCGCTTCCAAAAGCCCCTGCAACTGAAACAGATCGGCAAGTGTAACAAGTGCCTGTGCGTATAATTCATCGTCAGGCGTAATTTCCATCAGCTCGTTCAGCGCCTCGTCTTCGCGGTCTGCATCAATCAGCAAATTCGCGCGGTCGATGTGAAGCTGCGTTTCTTCCGGAAACAAGTATTGCAGATGTTCGACAACTTGAAGCGCTTCTTCGATAAACCCGATTTCCTGGAACCATTCCATCACACCGTATTGTTCATCAGGATCGCCTTTCAGCAAATAATCGCCGAGCACCCGGTCGAGTGCCGCCGTATCTCCTGCCTGTACGGCTTCCTGTAATTTTTCCAACGTTGCCATTTACATCACCTATTCTTTGCAATTAGTCATATAGTTATCGTACACGAAACCATCATTCTAGCATAATAAAAACTCCCCCGAAGGAGAGTTAGTTTGCAAGTGTATCCAAGTGTTCAAAAAAGTTCGGGTAAGAGATAGAAATGCAGCCCGGATCGTCAATGGAGACCGGCCCGTCGGTAATAAGAGATGCTACAGCAGCCATCATGCCGAGGCGGTGGTCGCCGTAGCTCTTCAGCTGTGCACCTTTTAGTTTGGTAGGCCCCTGAATGACCATTCCGTCTTCAGTCGCTTCGATATCGGCTCCAAGTTTCTTTAGTTCAGTGACCACTGCCTGGATGCGGTCTGTTTCTTTGACGCGCAGTTCTTCTGCATCGCGGATAACGGTTGTCCCATGTGCTTGCGTTGCAACAAGTGCGATAAGTGGAATTTCATCGATCAGGCGCGGAATCAGTGCTCCGCCGATTTCCGTACTTGTCAGCTGCGCGCTGCGAATTTGAATATCCGCGCTCGGTTCGCCGTCCGTCTGCTGGTTGGACAAATGAATGTCCGCTCCCATCGACTCGAACGCATCCAATACGCCGGTCCGCGTCGGATTAATGCCGACGTGTTGAAGTTTGATGTCGCTGCCTTCCGCTATAAGGGCGGCGCCAATAAGAAATGCAGCTGATGAGATATCTCCCGGCACGTTCACATGCGTCGCGTAAAGCGGTTGTCCGCCTGCAAGTGAAATTACGTCTTCTTCGCGGTGGATATCAGCGCCGAAATGCTTGAGCATGATTTCCGTATGGTCACGCGAAGCGACCGGTTCATGCACCGTCGTCGTCCCTTCTGCCGAAAGGCCGGCTAACAACACGGCGGACTTCACTTGCGCGCTTGCAACCGGCATCGTGTAATCGATGGCTTGGAGTTCTGCGCCTGATACCGCTAAAGGCGTAAAGTGGCCGTTCGCACGCCCACGGATATCTGCTCCCATAAGACGCAGCGGTTCGACGATTCGCTTCATCGGACGGCGTGCAATCGACTCGTCTCCTGCCATAACGGAATGAAACGGCGCGCCTGCCAATAAACCGAGCATTAAACGGGTTGTCGTTCCGGAATTCCCTGTATCCAGCACTGCTTCCGGTTCTTTCCACGCTTGCCTGCCGCCGCTTTGAATGGTGACTTGTTCTCCGTTAATGTCAATGTCGATGCCGAGCGACCGGAAGCAGCTGATCGTGCTCAAGCAGTCGTCTCCCATTAAAAATCCGTCAACGGTCGTTGTGCCTTCTGCAAGTGCACCGAACATGACCGCACGGTGGGAAATGGATTTGTCTCCCGGCACCTTAACGCTTCCGGACAATGCCGGTTTTTCATAGCGGATCGATTTGGTCATAGCCTTCATTCCTTTCAAGAAATATACGTATCGTACGCCGTTTGACCGGAAAACACACGCTGTGCGTTTTCACGGTCTTCGGCTGTTTGAAAACTGATAACGAGAATTCCAAATACATCTTCGCGCGTCTCCAAAATCCTTAGGTTGACAATGCTGATTTCCGCCTCTGCCAAATATCCTGTCAGTTCTGAAATGATTCCCGGAACATCCGGAATGTCAATATACAAATCAAATACCGAGTAAAGGGCACCGTGTCCGGCAATTG
>JASKZU010000037.1 GCA_030147455.1 Planococcus sp. (in: firmicutes)
GAATTGCCGCAGTGGAAAATGGACGTAGGGGAGTTTGTGTCAGAAAAAGAAAGGATCATCGCAGCAGTTTTTATAGAAGGGGCAGAAAATCCGTTTGAAGCCCAATGCACTTTAGCTGAGATCGGCCGGCACATTTATCGGTCCAAAAACGAATAAATCCCCATGTTTATAAAATTTAGCGTATAATTAAACTAGTATTTTACAAATATGGAGGAATTAGATGAGTGGAATAAGCCGGTCGAGTATGTTTGTTTTTATGCTAAGTGCTTTTTTGTTGGGTGGATGCGCGGATACAGCCGCTTCGCCTGAAGTTTCGATCGATGGTCCTGGAAGCTTTGAAGGGGTTCTCGTTTCTGAAGCGTCATCGCTGGTAGAGCAGACTGGCTATGAGGAAGTGCTGGTCAGAGGGGAAGACAAGGCAGATTTCCTAATTGAGCAGTTAAACGGGAAAGAACTAGCCAAAGCAGATAAAGAAGAACTCCAACAACGATCTGCTGAACTGAAGGAAGCGGGCAATTACCGCATGCTGCTGTACAATGCGCCGCAAGCAAACAGCCCAAAAGAAATCTATCCCATTACATTGTTTGAAGATGGAGCTATTCAACTGGAGCAAGAAGGCATTTCTTATTTTGTAGCCAATCCGCCGGAAGGATTGCTTGCGCAGTTAAAAGAAGACTGGAACATCACCTTTTAAAAAAAGCGTCGCCTTTGTTGGTCTCGACAAAGGCGACGCTTTTTATGCAGTGTTTTTATCCAGCATTTGGTTTACTGTGCCAAATACTGCTCCATCGATTCGAAAAAGCGTGAACCGGTTCGGTTTGCCCATTCCTCGTAAGCTCCTACAGGACTTTCTGGAATTGCATAAGCAAGTTCAGTGCGGAGGTCTTCTGTCAATTGAAGCTTTTGTCTCGGCCCCTTGTCGGTTAGCCAATTGAATTGCATGCGGCGGTTGTCGTTTGCAAACTGCACCCACTCGGTTTCTGTTTCAGGAGAGTCGAACAGCGCTTCCTGCGAAATCAGCAGCCAGCTTTCACTTTGGTGTTTCGGCGGAAGCCAAAAGCTTTTGGCAAGGACGCCTTGCTCGACATGGAAATCATGTATTTCGTGGCGCAGTTCCTGGACTTTTTCACCGTTGCCAAGGGTCAGCTCGCGGGAAACATAGACATTGCCCATCACGCTTTCGCCCGACTCTGTCTGAATCAGGCCGAACGGGTTGCGCGTTGAATCGGTGCCGTAAACTGGGACCTCTGTTTGGCGCATCGCCTCTTCGTTCCAGTAGGTGACCATCGAATCATCTAGGCCGTTGCGGTTGATCGACATCGTATAAGGCATCCAGCCGGTGTTTTCGACTTTATCAAATAACAACACATCGCCGTTCGGCAAAACTTGCTCGGTGAGTGTCAAAGAACCGACCGCCAAGCCAAGAAAGGTGAGCGGATGGGTCGTTGAAGTTACATTGCCTTCTGTTTCCGGCTGGGCATTACCGATAGTAATAAAGGTTGGCTTATCGACACTGATATCGACATCCCCCTTGCTGTAAAGCGTTTCTTCGTTTTTCAAGAACATGACAGCTGTGAAGATGATCAGCGTCATGAAAAATAACGTAGTCAGTAAAATGACGATTTTTTTAAACACAATTTCCACCTCGGGTTTCGGGTATTTCCTGCACGACTGATTATAGCACGGCAGCCGGCGAAAAACGGGGCAGAGTTTTGAGCATCAAATGAACAATCTTTGCAAAGCACCGATCAATCCATTGAATTTCATATCGTTAATTTTCAGTTCAGCCTCAAGCTTATCTGCGATATAATTAGCTAGGGCGATGTCGAAGCCGACAATCTCTACCGTGGTTACGTGATTCAAACGGATTAAATCAGCAGACGTTTCTATTTTCAATTCGTCTTTTTCTCGGCAGCAAAGATTATAAATTGTTTCATATCGATTCCTTTTTTTGTATGTGTATTCTGTTTGGTGAATGTTAATTTTAATAGTTCAGAGAAATGGAGCGTGAAAACGATGAAAACATTACTATTGACCGGATTTGAACCTTTCTTGGATTACACCGTCAATCCGACAATGAAAATTGCAGAACAATTAAATGGAGAAACGATCGGTACATACCAAATCATTAGCCGGATCTTACCTGTCGACTTTACCCGCTCAGGACAATTATTGCTGGAATGGATCGACGAACTTCAGCCGGACGCGGTTGTATCGCTTGGACTTGCCGCAGGCCGTTATAAGCTGACACCGGAACGTATAGCGCTTAACGTCAAAGATGGTGATGCAGACAACGAAGGCTACCGCCCGGTGGATGAATCGATTCAAATGTCAGGGCCAGCTGCTTATTTGTCAACGCTGCCGGTGCGCCGTATGGTAAACGGGCTGGTCGAAGCAGGGCTTCCTGCGGAAATTTCCAATACCGCTGGGGCATATTTATGCAACAACATTATGTATGAAGGGCTCCATTATGCTGCCGGCAAAAAGCAAGATATGCTTTCTGGGTTTATCCATATGCCAGCTTCGCATGAATTGGCGATTCAACATGGACGCCTGCCTAGCTGGTCGCATGAAGATTTGCTGCGCGGTGTGCGTATTTGCCTGGAAACGCTCGATCAATAATCAACCTAAACAGCGATGCGCTTTCTTGCGGCATGGCTGTTTTCTAATAGGGCGAAATACCGCCGTGCCCATGTAAGTTTGCCGCCTGCAGCAACCGGTGTGCGTATGAATTTCAGGAAGAGGTGCAAAAATGCTGGAAATTGATAAACTGACAAAAGTTTTCAAAACAAATAAAGCAGTAGACAGTTTGACGCTTCAATTAGAGCGGGGGGAATCGATCGGATTGCTTGGGCCAAACGGCGCGGGAAAATCTACTGCGATTTCCATGATTTCCACCTTGATTCGGCCGAGCTCTGGAGATGTTCGCCTTAACGGCAAAAGCGTCCTGAAAGATCCGTCCGCAATGCGCCGTGCACTTGGCATGGTCCCGCAGAAAATAGCTCTTTACGATGAATTGAGCGCATATGAAAACTTGAAGTTTTTCGGACGGATTTATGGATTGTCCGGATCCGTGTTAGAGCAGCGCATTGGAGAAGTATTGGAAATGGTGGGGCTTCGCGATCGTCAAAAAGAGCTTGTAAAACACTATTCAGGCGGTATGCAGCGGCGCATCAATCTAGCGGCGGCGATGCTCCATGAACCTGATATCCTGATTATGGATGAGCCGACTGTCGGAATCGACCCGCAATCGCGCAACCATTTGCTTGAAACGATCCGCCATTTAAACAAACAGCAGGGCATGACCGTACTGTACACAAGCCACTATATGGAGGAAGTGGAAAAGCTATGCGACCGGATTTATGTCATGGATCACGGCCAAATCATCGCATCCGGAACAAAAGATGAATTGACCGCCATTTTATCGGAAGAAGAAACGGTGTCCATTGAATTTGACCAGCCTGATCCTGACCTGTTCCAAAAACTTGAACAGCTAGCCGATGT
>JASKZU010000042.1 GCA_030147455.1 Planococcus sp. (in: firmicutes)
ACATAATTCTTATCTCGAGAAGTGGAGGGACTGGCCCTTTGAAGCTTCGGCAGCGGAACAGATTGGATGTCCAATTTGAAACTGTGCCAAATCCAGCAGGTGCGCGAGCATTTGAAAGATGAGAAGAGCCGGATCAGGAGCCTCTCTTCTTTTTATGAAGAGGGGCTTTTTCTATTGAGCAGCAAAGTCTACATATACTAATGAAAACTAAGGAGAGATGACGGATGAACAAGCGGTTAACAGGGGTGTTAGGAGTTTCAGCTGTTCTATTGCTGGCAGGCTGCGGCAATGATCAGGCTTCCGGTGAAGATAAAAAAGAAGTGAGGGTCGGGTTTGGGGTCGGCACATACGAGCAGCAATTCAAGGAAGGAATTTTGCCTATTTTGGAGGAAAAGGGGTACACGGTAGATACGACGACGTTTTCACAGAACATGCAGCTGAATCCGGCGATGCAGGAAGGCTCGATCGATGCGAGCATTTTCCAGAGCACCGCTTATATGGAAGGGATTAACGAGGAGCTGGGCATGGATATGACCGGCATTGTGTTTGTGCCGAGCGCCCCTCAAGGATTGTATTCCGAACATCATGAGTCGCTGGAGGAAGTAAAAGATGGATCGACAGTAGGCCTGCCGAATGATCCGGTAAATCAGGAAAGAGCGGTGCGCATCTTGGAAGAACTCGGATGGGTTACGGTTTCGGAGGATGCCGGCGTGACGGATTTCAACCTGGGTAGCGTAGAACCGGCTGATTATAATATCGATTTGAAAGTATTGGATCCGGCCCAAATTCTTGTGTCACTGCAGGATATTGACTTCGGCGTCGTCAACGGCAATTATATTGCCAATGCGCCGGACCGGAAAATTACCGATGCCTTGAAGATTGAAAATACGCCCGAGCAGCACCGCATTATCGTAACGATCGAAGAGGAAAATGCAGATACAGAATGGGCAAAAGATTTAAAAGAGGCGTATGAATCCGAGGAGTTCAAGGATTATATCGAGTCGAATGACCAATACGACGGGTTTATTCTGACAGAGGCATGGCAATAACAAGTAGATAGAAGCGTGGAGAAGAAGAGAAAGGTGAAGTGGTTATGGATATTACGAAAGTTGAGGGCTTCGAGGAGCGCTTGCAACTATTGACTGATACAGTGGCCCCGTTTGCAGAAAGGGCTGCCCAAAATGATTTGGAAGGGCGATTTCCATTCGAGAATTTTGAGGAATTGAAAGCTATCCATTATCCGTCGTTAACGATTCCAAAAGAACACGGGGGAGCAGGCATTTCCTTATATGAGATGCTGCGCTTTCAAGAAGCGATCAGCCGGGCGGATGGATCGACTGGATTGTCGATCGGCTGGCATATTGGCATCATGAAAGACTTAGGCGAAACAAATAGATGGAATGAGGCCGTGCTGCAAAACTTGTTTAAAGACGTAAAAGAAAACGGGGCATTGCTCAATAACTGTGCGACAGAAAAACAAACCGGAAGCCCGACAAGAGGGGGAAAGCCTTCCACAGCTGCTAAAAAGGACGGACAGCACTGGATTGTAAGTGGCCGGAAGACGTTTACTTCGATGGCGCCGATACTGGATTACTTTAATGTAACAGCGACGATTGAAGAGACAGGCGAAATTGGCTTTTTCCTCGTTCCGCGATCAGCTGCAGGAGTAGAAATCGAAGAAACGTGGGACAGCGTGGCATTGAGAGGCACCGGCAGCCATGATCTCGTATTGGAAGATGTGAAGGTCGGGGCGGATGCTTTAGTGGAAATTTTAGGAGCCGGAAAAAAACGGCCAGCCGGCTGGCTGCTTCATATTCCAGCTTGCTATCTTGGGATTGCCCAGGCCGCACAGGATTACGCCATCAGTTTTGCAAAAGACTATTCGCCGAATAGCCTGAATGGGCCGATCATCGAGCTGCCGAATGTAAAGCAGAAGATCGGCGAAATTGAATTAGAGCTGTTAAGAGCAAGGCATTTTCTGCATTCAGTAGCGAAAAAATGGGACGAATCAAGTGAAGAAGAAAGAGCCAAAATGAATCCGGAACTCGGGGCGGTGAAAGTAGCGGTCACGAATTCAGCCGTCACGATTGTTGATTTGGCGATGAGGGTGGCAGGCGCCCATAGTTTGTCGGAAAAGAACCCGCTGCAAAGATATTACCGGGATGTAAGAGCGGGACTCCATAACCCGCCGATGGAAGACATGATGATTCCTTCGCTTGCTGAATTTGCGATCCAAAACCAGGAATCGAACAAAACGCCCAGCGAATTTAACGTCTAGAGCTCTTCAATGAAAATAGATCGGTCATTTTTAGGCGTGAAGGCAAGGGAGCAATCTTGCACTGACTTGCCTGAAGCGAAAGGAGTGATCCAAATGGCAGAACCGAGCGAATTGCAGCATGTGTACAGCCAGTGCCAGTATTGGTTGGCAAATCACGGCCCGCGCAACATCGACGTTTTAA
Source organism: Planococcus sp. (in: firmicutes) (assembly GCA_030147455.1). GTDB lineage: Bacteria > Bacillota > Bacilli > Bacillales_A > Planococcaceae > Planococcus. Next base: position 2,460 of record JASKZU010000042.1, read on the forward strand.
AGCAGGCGTTCAGCGAAATGGATGGTGCTGCAGAAAGCGATATTTACGGAAACGGGCGTGTCATCGAAGCATTCCAGGAAAAGATGGCTGCGCTCCTCGGGAAAGAACAGGCGGTGTTTTTTCCGAGCGGTACGATGGCACAGCAGATTGCGCTGCGGATATGGTGCGATGAAAAAGGCGTCCCAAAAGTAGCGTATCACCCGCTCAGCCATTTAGAGATTCACGAAGAAGGTGGATTGAAAGAATTGCATGGCATCAGATCGGTTCTCCTGGCCGATCCGGCTCGTGTTATTGAACTGGACGATATCCTGGAGATGGAAGAAGAGGTCGGAGCGATTCTGCTTGAATTGCCCCAGCGCGAAATCGGGGGCCAGTTGCCAAGCTTTGAGACATTGGAGCGCATTACGGAGCATTGTCGTGATAAGGGCATCCGGCTTCACTTGGACGGGGCGCGCCTGTTGGAAATTCTTCCTTATTACCAAAAAACAGCGGCTGAAGTGTGTGCGTTATTTGATAGCGTTTATCTTTCTTTATATAAAGGAGTCGGCGGGATTGCCGGAGCCATACTGGCTGGCGGACAGGAGTTCATTCAGCAGTCTAAAGTGTGGAAAAGGCGGCATGGCGGCGATTTGATCAGTTTATATCCTTACATCGTCTCAGCAGATTATTATTTGGATAAGCGTGTGGATAAAATGAGCCAATACTTTGAAGCTGCAAAAGAAGTCGCGAAGCTGTTCAATTCCTGCTTCGGTGTTTCCACTGTTCCTGCTGTGCCGGTTTCCAATATGTTTCACGTCCATTTCGAGTATTCCAAAGAACGAATAGAACCGGTGATTGTCGAGCTCGAAAAACAAACCGGCATAGGTTTGACCAGCTACTTAAAAGAAACGGGCGAGCAGTCCTGCTTTTTTGAGATAAGCATAGGAGATGCATATGCCGAAATTCCGAGAGACATGATTAAAAAGGTGTTCGATGAATTAGATAAAGGCATGAACCAGCATTTCGCATAACCAGTTCTGCCGGAAGCAAATCCCAATTGGAAAGAAATAACGAATATAAGTGCAAATTATGTCGGCGCTTACATAATCTCGGCCCGATATGACAGCTGTCACTAGTCTCCTTTAGGCTCTTCCTGTAACTTACGGGGAGTAGATTGCAGATTCCGCCAAGGGGTTTGCGTGTAAAGGAGACTTTTTGAATGAAAAAAATAGCTTGGATTACAGATACAGCTGCGCTGCTAGACGAAGCGTTTGTTCAAAAGCACGATGTACATGTATTGCCCCTTAGTGTAGTATTCGGCGACGAAGCTTACCGGGAATCGATCGATCTGACGCAAGACGAATTTTATGATAAACTGCGCTCGGCGAAAGTGTCGCCAAAAACGTCGCAGCCGGTGATCGGGGATATGCTGG
>JASKZU010000068.1 GCA_030147455.1 Planococcus sp. (in: firmicutes)
GTTGTGATATCAGCAACATAACCAGTGACAGCTGTATACAATGCGCCGGAAAACAATCCGCCGATAACTCGGGACACATACAGCAGCGCGAGGTTCTCGAGAAACAGCGAGAACAGGAAAAAGCTGGCGGCAAAACCAGCCAGGCCGACGAGGATCAGCTTTTTGCGGCCGGTGCGGTCGGACAGCTTCCCCCATAGAGGCGCTGTAAAAAAAGAAGCTAATGCATATATGGTGATCAATCCGCCCACATGAATTTCTCCGTAGCCTTGCTGGACGATTACTTCAGGAAGAATGGGGATGATCAAGCCGAAGCCGAGATAAACAAAAAACTGCACGGACATCAGCAAAAGAATGGTTTTTTTCATGAAAAGTTTCCTGCTTTCTACAAAGACTATAAATTTTAGTTTACCTTTGTTTGCCCTTGAGGACAACGCTGTCCCAAAAAGCCGGAAACGAAAAAAACTCGCGTGTTGGAGCATGAGTTTGCAAAGTGATTTATTTCGTTTTTCAGGTGATGAAAAAGCAAAACAGTAGGGCGGCGCATGCGGAATATACCTGTTGCGCGAAGTGAATCGGCGTGCGTTGGCGTGACAATGATTTCTTCCATAACGCTTTCTTATCTTTGCAGCACATAAAGAAAGTAAGCAGTTTCATAGATTAATCTCAGCTTTGCATTTGTCATCAAATTGATACGTTTAAAACCTTTAAAAGATGGTATTATATACATAGATAAGGAAAAGTCAACTTTTTCGATAAAACGACCCGAAACAGCGAGATCTGCATACGTCCACCGCAGCAATTACTAGCTAAAGAGGTGATTATGGATGATGAAAAATGGAGAGATCCGCAACGTAGTATCCAAATTGGCAAAGTTGGGGGTTCAAGCGACAATTACAAAATCGCGCGTTGAGCTGAGCAAAACATTATCTTTGCCGCAGCCTGCACAAACTCCTTCCCATTCTTCATAAAAAAACTCCGACGCGATGCGCCGGAGTTTTTTTATGAATTTTGCCGCGAGCGGTCGAACATATACTCTTTGTGATGATAACGCATGCTGAACACAACACCGAGCGCCAGCATGTTGCCAATCAATGAACTGCCGCCGTAGCTGATGAACGGGAGCGGAATGCCGGTGATCGGAAGCAGCTGAATCGTCATGCCGATGTTCTGGAAAACGTGGAAAGTAATCATCGCGATAATCCCTGCGCATACATAGGTGCTAAAGGTATCTTTAAACAGCAACGTGATTTTCGTCAGATGGTAAATGAGCATAAAGAATAGGATGATGACGGCGCTTGCCCCGATAAATCCAAAATCTTCTGAGATGACGGTAAAGATAAAGTCGGTATGGTTTTCCGGAACATAAACTTGCCGTCCCTGGTAGCCTTTGCCGAATACTTCGCCGGAACCGATGGCATTCAGTGCGGCAATCAGGTTGTAGCCACCCGATTCCGCATAAGCGTAGGGGTCAAGCCATGTATAAATTCGTTCGAACATATATGGCTTCAATCCAAAGCGCCCAAGAAATTCCTGCATGTGGAGGGTCATCCACAATAGCGTGACGCCGAGAAGCGCAACACCGCCGAAACTCGGTACAATGATTTTCCATGAAATGCCGGAAACGACGACGATTGCCAGCGTGATGGCGATAAAGACGAGTGCAGTTCCGAGGTCCGGCTGAAGCAGGATGAAACCAAGCGGCACGCCAAGCATCGCCCCAATTTTTCCAAGCAGCAGCAAATCGACCTTAAGCGTCCGCAGCAAGTGCTTTTCGTGGTGGGAAGCGATCATCTTTGCCAATGCCAGTATATAAAAGGTTTTCATGAACTCGGCAGGCTGAAGGTTAACGACCGGGGTGCGGAACCAGGCTTTGGCGCCGTTGATCGGTTCAGCGATTTGCCCTTGCCCATCCGGCGCGATCATCAATGCGATCAACAGCAGAATGCCGGCGCCGTATAAATAGTACGCCATTTTTTTGTACTGCTCGGTATCAAAGTATAATAGTACCCCGATGATACCGGCAGACACTATATAAAACAAGGCTTGGCGCGGAACAAAGTTGGTCAAGTACTGGCCGGACGTCTGGGCAGACGAAATGGCGATCAAGCTGACGATGAAAAAGAGAAATAATATAAAAGTGAGCGACCAATCAAAGCGATCGGAAAAGCTCTTGTTTGTTTGCATATTCATTCACCTGTACTTTTCGGAATCTATAACGCCCATCATTATACAACATTCGTACAATATATGCGCATGACAAAAGTAATGACGAATTGAAAACAGGAATGTTTCCTAACGGACGGGCAAGCCGTATAATAAAAAAGGAATGGAGTGGGGCGCATGGATAAGAAACCGTTGAAGACAGATTTTTATATAAAGCATTTATATATTTACATTAGCGAAGCAGAGCGGATGGCATTGTTCAGCGGATTGAGTTTCGCACATTTTCTGGAAGCGGTCGACAAACCGGAAAATTTGCTGTTGCTCAAACATCCTTACGAGGAAGCTTCTTTCAACATGCACACCCATTTGGAGTTTGCAACGCGTGAAGAATATGGCCACTTGAAGCGGGCGCGATCCAACCGGAACAGTGAGTTTTGTTGGGTTGATTTCCGCAGCGAAAAACAGCTTAATTCCTTAACTTCACAGGAACAAGCGGAATTGCTGTACTTAGGCCATAAGAAAGAGCCGGTGAAAAGCCCGTTTTTTACATCGCTGCAAAATGACTATGCCTATTTAGCCGGTGAAGAAAAAGAGCTGACTAAAATATATTTTCGCCGCATGGAAAAACTCGGCGAATTAATTGCCAATCACTTTACACAAATGATCCGCAAAGAAACGAACGGCCAATATTTTTTTCGGCGCCGGATGAAAGACTTGATTCCGGAATTGCCAAAAGAACAATTTTATAATCTGCGCCGCGACTTGGGCGAAGGGGTGCTTTTATCCCTTGCCGATCCGGAGAAGACCAAAAATACGATTGAACTTCACGTCCGTACTGTTGGCGAGATTGATTTTATGGACGAGTTTTGGGATGAATTGGGCGATACGATGCGCAAGCCGCTTTCGGGCCGCATCGTCTATGACCGTAAATTAAAAGGGTGGAAATGATGCCTGGGCAGTTCCAGGCATCCTTTTTATTGCCTTCAATAAAACGCGCCCTGTAAAACCTTGAATTGATAGCTGGAAAAACATACAGGGCGACAAAAAGATTTTTCGCGCGACAGTGTTCGTGATAAACTAAGCATTATGCAAAAACGAAATGAGGGTCTCGGATGAAAAAAAGTATTGGGCTTTTATATGGCGGCAAGTCTGCAGAACATGAAGTATCGCTGACAACAGCCAGCGCTTTTTCAAAAGCGATTGATTTTAATAAGTATGAAGTGTATCCGGTATACATTACACAAGAAGGCGAATGGCGCAAAGGAACACCGCTCCAAGGACCAGTTTCTTCTATTGAAGAATTGCAATTGGCCGGGGAAGCCGAGCGCAAAAACGATATCTCCGGCTTTTTGGCAGAATTGGAACAAGCTCCTCTTGACGTGATCATTCCATTGCTGCACGGGCCAAATGGTGAAGACGGGACGGTGCAGGGCCTGCTTGAAGTGATGAACTTGCCTTATGTCGGAAACGGGGTCCTTGCTTCTTCTGCGGGGATGGATAAAGTCGTCATGAAGCAATTGTTCGAACAAGCTGGTCTTGTGCAGACGCCTTATGTATATTTCCTGCGCCGCGACTGGAAAAACGACCAGGCCTTATGGACAGACAAAGTAGAATCCGACCTTTCCTGGCCGGTCTTTGTAAAGCCGGCAAACCTCGGTTCAAGCGTCGGCATCAGCAAAGCGGAAAACCGCGAAGAACTTGTGGCGGCTGTAGAAGAAGCGCTGAAGTTTGACCGTAAAATCGTCATTGAACAAGGTGTTGCAGGCCGTGAAGTGGAAGTCGGCGTTCTTGGAAACGATGAACCGGAATGTTCGGTTGCCGGTGAAATCAAGCCATTAAAAGCGTTCTACGATTACCAGGCCAAATACAAAGATGGCGATACAGCCATGGTCATTCCGGCTGAGTTGTCGGAAGAAGTATATGCCCGATTGGTCG
>JASKZU010000071.1 GCA_030147455.1 Planococcus sp. (in: firmicutes)
TTGCTGTGCCTCGGTGCGCAATGTGGTTAAACTCCTGCAGCGACAAGCCGGCGATATAGTTTAATTCATCACCGTCCTCCGGTGTTTCCATGATGTTCAAGTCTTCATTCGCCTGGTCGACAAGCAGGAATGTTTCGAACAAATTGCGCTTGCCGTCCTGGATATACTGGCCGAGCGAATGAAGGTCAGTTGTGAAAACAACAGACGCAGGGAAGAGGCCTTTGCCATCTTTGCCTTCGCTTTCACCGAATAATTGCTTCCACCATTCCTGGACAAACGATAGCTTTGGCTCGAAAATGGCGTTGACTTCCGTTGTGTATCCTTGTACATACAATTGGTGGCGGATGGCCGCATATTGAAGCGCGCTGTTGGACTCGGCCGCAGTTTCGCGGTACACGCTTTCAGCTTCTTTTGCGCCTTCCAGCAGCTGGCGCACTGAATAGCCAGCTGCAGCAATTGGCAGCAGCCCAACAGCCGTAAACACAGAATAACGGCCGCCAACATCGTCCGGCACAACAAAACGTTTATAGCCTTTGTCATCCGCCAGCTGGCGAAGCGCCCCTTTTTCTGCATCAGTTGTGACGATGATGCGTTCTGCAGCTTGTTCTCCGTAGCGCTTTTCCATATAGTCGCGCAAAAAGCGGAAAGCGATGGCCGGTTCTGTCGTTTTTCCGGATTTGGAAATGACATTAACGACGACTTCTTTGCCGTCGAGATGGGCGAGCAATTGCTTTAAGTATTCGCCGCTGACTTGGTGTCCGGCAAACAATACTTCAAACTGATCGTCTTTCGGGAAATAAGGGGCCAGTGAAGCAAGCACCGCTTTCGCGCCGAGATAAGACCCGCCGATGCCGATGACTACTAATACGTCGGCTTGTTTGCGGATGCGCTCAGCCGTTTCTTCAACTTTCGCCAGCAAATCATCAGAACTGGCTGATGGCCAGTCAAGCCAGCCGAGAAATTCAGACCCTGTCCCTTTTTTGGCATACAGATCTTCCTGGATTTGATGCAATCGTGTTTTCATGCCGAGATCCAGTACAGATTCGACCGCCTCTGAATACGTCAATTTAATCATAAACATCCTCCTGTTCCTGTTATTGCTGATTTTACCATAAACACGGAATTGAAAACGCATCAGGGAGAAAAATGAGAAGATTTTATGAACAAAGGAATTAGGTTTTAATTCGGTGCCACTTATTGGTAAAATAAAGAAAACAACTGGGAGGTATTTAATGAAACGTTATATAGGAATGACGATGGGCGCCGGCTTGCTGTTTTTGGCCGGCTGCCAAGAGCAGCCGTCTCCGGAAGACCGGCTGAATGAATATATCGGGCACTGGAACGCTCAGGAGTTTCCAGTCATGTACGAAGAATTTCTAACGCAAAGTTCACGGGAAGAATTCCCGGCGGAAAGTTTTGTCGACCGCCAGCAGCAATTTGTGGAAGACTTGGCAATCGAAAACATGGAAGTCAGTTTTACGGCAGAAGAAGATGCTGACTGGGACAAAGCGGAACCGGCTGAATTTCCGCTGCATGTGAAAATGGAGACAATGGCCGGTACGGTTGAATTTGACCATACCGTTGCTCTTATCCATGAAGAGCAGGCCGATGAAGAAAATTGGTTTGTCGATTGGGATCCGTCGCTGATTTTTAAAGAGCTGGAAGAAGGCGACGAAATTGCAGTGCGGACTGAGTCTGCCGAACGCGGTGAAATCACAGACCGTGAAGGCCGAGGACTTGCCATTAACGGCACGGGCTATGAACTCGGAGTCGTGCCGGAACGCTTGGCGACAGATGCCGACCAGCAGGAAGCGGCTGAATTGCTCGGCTTGACGGTCGAGTCGATCGAAGAAAGCTTGAACCAAAGCTGGGTTCAGCCCGACCAATTCGTGCCGCTGGCAAGAGCGGCCAAATCCGATACGGCGCTCATTGAAGAAATTGAAGCCAGTGAAGTCGCCACGTATCGCGAGACTTCGATGCGCGAATATCCATACGGTGCAGCATTCGGCCATTTGACTGGATATATCGGCTCGATAACGGCAGAGCAACTGGAAGAGCTGGAAGACCAAGGCTACGGGGCCAATGATTTGATTGGCCGCCAAGGGCTCGAGCGCCGGCTGGAAGATCGCCTGCACGGTGAAAACGGCGTGCGGCTGCTGATTCAAAAATCAGCAGAAGGAACAGAACCAGTGCTGCTTGCTGAAAAAGCCCCTGTTGCTGGAGAAGACGTACAATTGACGATTGATGCCGATCTGCAAACTGCTGTCTATGATTCAATGCAAGGGGAACCGGGAACTGCGGCGGCGGTATCGCCGGAAAACGGAGAGACGCTGGCGCTAATCAGCTCGCCGGGTTTTGATCCTAACGAATTTATTGCCGGCATGAGCGGCGAACGTTATACCGAGCTTTCGGAAAATCCGTTGAATCCTTTGTTTACGCGTTTTGCGGCGCGTTATGCACCCGGATCGACAATCAAGCCGGTCACAGCGGCAATCGGTTTGGAAGCCGGAACCCTTGATCCTGCCGAAGGGCTGACGATCGATGGCCAAACGTGGCAAAAAGACAGCTCCTGGGGATCTTACCGCGTATCGCGGCTTCATCCGGAAGCGCCGAATCCAATTGATTTAACCCGTGCACTCGTGTATTCGGATAATATTTATTTTGCAAGACAAGCTTTAGACATGGGGGCGGAAACGCTGGCCAATGGACTGGCGTCATATGGCTTTGGCGAGGAAATACCGTTTGCGATCGCTCTCGAAAGCTCGCAAATCTCGAATGACGGCAGCATCGGCTCGGAAGGCCAATTGGCAGATACATCGTTTGGGCAAGGGCAAATGCTCGCCAACATTCTGCATTTGGCTTCTGCGTACGAACCGTTCGTCAACGGTGGAATCATCTATGAACCAACAATTTACGCCGAAGAAGAAAAGGCACAAGTCTGGAAAGACGGCGTCATCAGCGAAAGCAATGCAGCGGTACTGCGTGAAGATATGCGCAGCGTGGTCACAGATGGATATGCGCAGTCTGCCAACATTGACTCGGTGCCGATTGCCGGAAAAACCGGAACGGCTGAACTGAAAGGCGCACTCGGAGAAGATGGACAGGAAAACGGCTTTTTCGTTTCCTACCATGCCGAGCAGCAGGACTTTATTTTGGCGATGATGATCGAGTCGATCGAAGACAATGGCGGCAGTGATTACGTTGCTGGATTTTCTGCCAGCGCAATGGAGCAATACTATAGAAACAATTAACTGTAAGGCTTCTTTTCAAAAAAATTGAAAAGAAGCCTTTTCTTCATGCACTTAAACAGGACATCCGATGGGAACAGAGTATAATGGGAAAAAAGAGCAGCCGTCTGGGTATGGGAGCACGTCAATTCCGAAAGGACAGGAAGAGGGCGAGAAGCT
>JASKZU010000104.1 GCA_030147455.1 Planococcus sp. (in: firmicutes)
ATGCGTCATGTCCTGGTCTTGATACGAGCCGGTCAACGTTAACGTCCCATCACGGCTGCTGAGGTGGGCATAAAGCGGGTGATCCCAGCTCAGCACCAAATACCCGCCAGGCTTTAAATAAGAATAAAGCAGCTGCAAGGTACGCTCTAAATCCATTGTCCAACCGATCGCGTAAATCGAGTACACTACATCGAAATAAGCTTTCGGCAATCCAATGTCTTGTTCCATCGCTGCGCAGTGCAGCTGAGCCTTAGTGTCTTGTAGGTTTTGTTTTGCGGCGTCGATTTGCTTTTGGGAAAAGTCGATGCCCCATAATTCCGACGCCCCTCCATTTTTCATATAAACGAGAGAATGGCCGCTTCCGCAGCCGACATCTAAAACTTTTTGATCTTGCAGAGGATCGAAAATATGAAGCTCATCTTCTGTCTGTGTATATGGGCCGAAACTAGGCAACGAATCCACACCTTCAAAGTGCTTGGCCACAGTATTCCAACTTTTTCTGTTTTGCTCTAACATATCTGATCTCATCAGCATCGCCCCATTTCTTCCTTAATTCTCTTTCTAGAAAAATCTCCAGATTCCTTTTATCAACAACCTCGTAACGCGTTTTTTTCTGCACGCAGGGTAATGAAAAGAAAGAATGTACGCAGCGACAGAGGAGGAAAAACCAATGCCGGTTATTGAATATAGCATTTATGTTGAAGCACCGAGAGAGCAATGTTTTGACCTGACGAGAAATGTCGATGTGCATGTACAAACGACGTCAAAAACAAAAGAACGGGCAATCGGCGGCGTTACTTCGGGACTCATGGAAGAGGGCGACACCGTCACATGGCAAGCGACGCATCTAGGCGTCAAACAAAAACTCACCGCCCAAATTACCGCGATGGACCGTCCTTATCAATTTACGGATGTGATGGTGAAAGGGGCTTTTCATTCGTTCACACATACGCATACGTTCACTGAACAAGGAACAGGTACGTGGATGAAAGACCGGTTTGAATATCGCTCGCCCTTTGGCCCTCTTGGCACATTGGCAGACAAGCTGTTTCTGGAAGCCTATATGACCCGATTCATCGTAGGACGTGCTGAAGAAATCAAGAAAATCGCAGAAGCTGGCATATAAAAAAACGGATGGGCTGGTTAGCAGCTCATCCGTTTTCGTTTAAGACAATGTCATGTTATTGTATTTCAATGCTTGCTCGAGTTTGTTGTAAACGTCGATCTCGCCGAAGTTGACGCCGAGCTGAATCGCTGTTTGGGCGATTTCCGGGCTGATGCCGGCAAGCGCTGTACGGACGCCGATAATATTCAGGCCATCGATCAATTGGAAAATCTGATGGGCGACCATCGTATCGATGATCGGTACGCCTGACAAATCGATAAACAAGCGTTCAAGTGAATTTTCATAGCATTGCTGGAGTACTTTTTCAAACACGATCTTGGCACGGTATGTATTGATTTCTCCTACCAATGGAAGCAAGCCGCATTCCTTGGACAGGCGGATGACAGGAGCGCTCATCTCCACAATCATTTCCTGCTGTGCATTCAACCGGCGCTCGGCTGCTTTTGTGTTTTGATCGATAAACTCAAGAATGATGTTATTGATTGTATCTACAATTGCTTGATTCCATATGTTCAATTGCTCGTGGGAAATAGTTACTTCCTGAAGAGCCGCAAATTCTTCGATTAGTTGTAAGTATTGTGTTTGTGTTCTGAAAAACTCTTTGACAACCGCATTGAATGGTGTCGATAAATGCGCTTCATCATTTGCTACGCGGACAATCCAATCATCAAATGTCTTAATGCTTTCTTCACGGCTTTTACTGAATGACGAGCAGAAAAGCTCATGAAACTCATGATTTTGCTGTTTTAACTTTTCAATAGCCTGCGGGTTGGAGTCGCCGTAGACGCCAACTGAATTTTTATCGAGCGTTGAATACCAGCGTTCGGTCATCTCATTTGTTTTCTCAAGTAAAAAATCTTGCAACTCCGTATTTTTAAACATGATTTTTTCTCCTCGTTTTAAGAAATTCTCTCTAAGTAAAAGGTAGCGCTCATAAATCGGGACCATTTTATTAAAACATTATATAATCATAATATACGAACAACCAAATTTATGCACGAAGTCATTCAATTGTTTGTTCATTCTATGAGGCGTTGAAAAACGTTCCGTCCATCAGCCGATGAGCGGAACGTTTTTTCATTCGGAACAAAGTCGTGCTCGTTAAACTATCTCGACAGGAAGGTTATGGCTTTCAAAAAAGTGAATCACGGCTTTCGTCGAAACAAAAGACGGAATGGTGAATTTGCGCTTTTCGCCATCTTTTGTATAAAGCATAAGCGATCCGCGATCGGTTTTGTTTGTGTGGAACGAAGACTTTGTGTTTAACTCTATTTTTTCAATCGTTGCAAGGTCTAAAGTGAAATTGCTTTTCTTCGCCAGTAATTCTTGCGGGTTATCACTGACTTGGCGATCGATATTGGCTTCGTGCTGTTCTTTTCGTTTGTTGAGGACAATCTTGCGAAGAGCCATCATGACCAGTCCAAGGACAAGCGGTGCCTCGTCGTCGGTTTGCTCATCGTAAAATTGGCCGCCTACCTTAATGAAAAGCAGCGAAGGGTCTGAGGCATATACCTTAAAGTATTTATCTGGTTTTAATGCACTGGGCTCAAGCAAATGAATAGACGGTTGCATGGTTCGGTTTCTCCTTTTAAACTTCCAGGCGTTGCGGTGGAAATTCGTTCTTTTTTCTTTTATTA
>JASKZU010000142.1 GCA_030147455.1 Planococcus sp. (in: firmicutes)
AAGTTTTTTTGAAGCAATGCGCGCTGCTTGTAAAGCGGCACCGCCAAGGCAACAACAGCTGGCCCGAGCAAGGTGGCAATCCAATTGCCGCCTTTCATGTAAGACGTGTACGGGATGTCGAGCACGATCAAGATCAGTGCCAGAATAAAAGTAGACGTAATTACCGGATTGAGCGGCGTTTTGCGAAAGCGCACATAGAGAAAGTTAGCGATGGTGTATACCAGAATGGTCAATGCCGCAAAAAGGGCAGCGGCTGGAGAAAAGTCCATCGTTACACGTCCTCCTTTTGTTCAACGCTTTGTTTGGCGAGCTTTTGGCTTGCGGCCCCGGCCGCTGCCATCGTCAAAAGCGTACTGACGATGACGATTGGCAAAAGCAATACACCTTTTCCTGAAAACAAAGCACCGTATTCAATAACACCGACAGTTGCCGGAATAAAGTACAGCGACAAAAAACTCAGTAAAAAAGTAGCGCCGGCATCAATCCATTCAAGAGGATAAATGTTCAGCAGCAAGACCGTGAACAACAATAAAAACCCGATGATGCTTCCGGGCATCGGCAGGCCGAGCGCTGCTTGAATGCCTTCGCCGATCAGCAAAAAACCGTACAGCACCAATAATTGCAATGCGATGCGAATGATTTTCATGGACAACACCGCCTTTCAAACAGGGTGGGAAACGAAGTGATTTCCATATAGTTAGCTATTTTACATCATAATAGAAAAAAATGTGAGTAATCCATTTCGCTAAAAACAACGTGTAACACCATAAAAGATGCATATTAATACTATCTTAGGAAATTTTATAAACTAACTTTTCTAATAATTTTTAAATATTTTATTTTTTATAAATTGCTGCTTGCTTTTTTGATAAGATGTTGTACTATTGCTTTATGCGATATATCGCATATATTTTTTTGTTGAAAATATGCTGAAATACAAAATCAATGGATTTATTCAACTAAAGGAGCTAGCAAGCATGGACAGTAAATTATCGATGAAAGCTTATCTTATTATAGGAACAATGCTTTTTGCACTATTTTTCGGCGCCGGAAATTTAATTTTTCCAGCCCAGCTCGGCCAGTATGCCGGAGAAAATGTCTGGGTCGCAATGGCAGGGTTCTTAACAACAGGCGTCGGCTTGCCGCTTCTTGGCATTTTGGCCATTGGCTTTTCGAGAAGCCGTGACTTGCAGGATCTTTCCAGCCGCGTCCATCCCGTTTATGGTTTGTTGTTCACGGCTGCCCTATATCTAACGATTGGGCCGTTTTTTGCATTGCCGCGTACAGCCGCAGTTTCCTATGAGGTAGGCATCATGCCGTTTGTAAGCGATGGGGCACTGACAATCGGATTGCTTGTGTTTTCATTGGTCTTTTACGCCATTTCACTTTTGCTGTCGCTAAATCCGACTCGAATGGTCGACAGCATCGGTAAGTTTTTAGCACCAGCGATTTTGGTGGTTCTCGGCTTGCTGCTCGTTGCCGCATTTGTTTCACCGATGGGTGAAGCTGGACCAGCACAAGACGGATATGCAACCGGCGCATTTTTGACTGGATTTACAGAAGGTTACAATACGATGGATGCGCTCGCTTCATTAGTGTTCGGCATTATCGTCATCTCTGCAGTGAAGAAGATGGGCGTCACATCATCTAAAGGTTTGCTTAGCGCAACACTTCGCAGCGGTGCCGTCGCTGCAGGCTTGCTTGCAATCGTTTATACAGGAATTGCTTACTTGGGCGCAACAAGCACTTCAGAGCTTGGCCTTTTAGATACGGGCGGACCGGTACTTAGCGGCGCATCTGCCCATTATTTTGGAACATTCGGTGCAGCATTGCTTGCAGTGATTATTATTTTAGCGTGCTTAACGACGGCAATCGGCCTCACTGTAGCAAACGCTGAGTTTTTCCATAAGCTGACGCCAAGCATCAGCTACCGCACGTATGTGTTCATCTTTACGGTATTCTCGCTTGTGGTGACCAATGCTGGCTTGTCGAACATCATCACATACTCGATTCCGGTATTGATGTTCTTGTATCCTCTGGCTATCGTCCTTATTCTGCTGGCGTTTCTTTCGCCGCTGTTCGGACATCATCGCATCGTGTACGTGACGGCTATTTTCGTGACATTCTTGATCAGCGTTGTCGACGGGCTGAAAACCTTGACGGGCTCGCTTGAAGTAGCAAACCCGGCATGGCTGCAAAGCATCATCGATTTCTACGACCAAATCCTGCCGCTTTATAACGACGGCTTGGGCTGGCTTGTGCCGGCGCTTATTGCCATTGCCTTGTCGGCGATTGTCGCTTTTATCTTAAAAGGCGGACGGTCAAAATCACCGGCTTTTGACCGCTAAATGAAAAAGCTGTTCCTAAAAGTGCATCCTGCACTTCGGGAACAGCTTTTTTATATGCTTTTATAGGCCTTTGCTGGCGGTTAATTCTTCGGTTGTGCGAACCCAATTGGACTTCATCAAATGGGAGATTTTATCAGGATCTCCGGCTTTCAGCGTTTCGATGATTTCAATGTGCTCATCATGCGAACGCATCGTCAAGGCAAGTGAGTGGTGGAAAAACTGCCGGCGCACGTGCGATTGAAGCTGGCCAAGCATGGCGTCGATATACGGATTGCCGGCAGCGTCTACAATGATTTGATGAAATTCTTCGTCGATCTTCAACGCAGAAAAAGAATCATTGTTGCGGATGGCACGGCCGAATTTGCGGTTGGTTTCCTCGAGCAGGCTGAAAACTTCAGGCGTCAAGTTCGGGATGGCCAGTTCGCCGGCAAGCGCCTGCAAGGCGGCTAGAGGGGGCAGGAGGTCTTTAATATCTTCGATATGGATATCCGTTACACGGGTAGCTTTTCCGGGAAACATTTCAATAAAGCCTTGGACTTCCAATAGTTGAAGTGCTTCACGTATGGGCGTTCGGCTCAAGTTGAGCGCTTCAGCAAGCTCCGTATCAACCAGTTTTTCTCCAGGCTGCAGCGTTCCATCGATAATCCATTGCTGCAGCTGATGATGGGCGCTTGCTTTAGCGGAGACGCGGACCGGCCGTGCATGATCTATAGGGATAGGCATTGTAAGTCTCCTTTCAAAATTATCTGACTCCAGTATACACTACTGGAAAGGATTAGAAAATGCAGAATGCGATATATTCAAGTCTTTCATTGGATAGCCGCTGTTTGACAAAGAAAGAAACGGGAATAGCAGAACTAGCAGGAAATTACAAGGAGGCGCTATCATGCTATCATTTTTTACAAGTAAGGAAGAAAACACTCTGGCGATCGAAGTAGAAGGAAAAGTAACAAAAGACGATCTTGAAAAGTTCGATAACATTGTGTTCGAAAAGTTTCGCAATGACCACAAATTCAATGTATATGCCGTAATTGGAGACATTAACGTGCCATCGGCGGGTGCCATGTTTCAGGAATTAGCAGTGGACGCTAAGCGCTGGAGCCAGTACGGCAAATTAGCGCTCGTCAGCGAACAAAATTGGCAAAGCAAGCTGGCCGGCATGATTGATAAACTGCCTGGCGTGCAAGTCCAGCACTTTTCACCTGAACAATCAGAGCAGGCCTGGGACTGGATAAAGGAGAAGTGATAAGCGATGTTGTCGATTGTGCCGAGCAAGGACGTTGAAACGATTGCAATTGAATTGGAAGGCCGCGCAAATCGTGCGGATATCGAAAAGCTCAATCATGTCATCCGCGATAAAGTAAATGATAAAGGGCATTTCAATATGTATGCCATCATTTACAAAATAGAAGATTCAACTTTGTTTGATGCGATAGACGCCGCCCAAATCGACCGCGCCAGCTGGGGCCTTGCACAGAAGTTTGCAATAATCAGCGAGCGTGACTGGTCGACGGCGACAGAAGGCTGGCATACAATGGCAGAAAACCTGGAAACGCGCCATTTTCATCTTGATGAGATGAATGAAG
>JASKZU010000172.1 GCA_030147455.1 Planococcus sp. (in: firmicutes)
CGTTCGCGTGAACATTGGCACTGGAAGTTGATCGGCATGGTATCCAACGCTTTGAAGTTTCCTTCGCCCAGCACTTTTTCCAAAATATCTTCCGGAGTCAAGCCGTCGCGGACCATATTGGAAATAGTCGGGATCGTTTTCAAGCGCTCTTCCAGGTGGCTGATTACTTCCTCGTCGGTTCCAGGCATCAACTGAATCAAAAATCCGCCAGAAGCCAGAATGCTGTTGTCCGGATTGACAATAACCCCTACACCGACAGACGAAGGAGTTTGCTCAGACGTGACGATATAGTGGGTAAAGTCGTCGCCAAGTTCTCCTGAAACGATCGGCACTTGCCCCACATATGGCTGCTGCAGCCCAATATCTTTGGAAACCGTCAATGTGCCGTCTGTGCCGACCGCACGGCGGACATCGAGTTTGCCGATTTCATTCAAATCAAAATGCGTTTGAGGGTTGGATACATACCCACGTACTTCCCCTTTTGCATTGGCGTCTACCAGGATCGTGCCGATTGGGCCTCCGCCATTGATTTTAATTGTTAATTTTTCTTCGCCTTTCAACATGGCACCAAGCATGGCGCTCGCTGTCATAGAGCGGCCAAGTGCGGCAGAAGCTGTCGGCCATGTGTAATGGCGGCGCTGGGCTTCGCTCACTGTCTGCGTTGTGCGTGCTGCAAATGCACGGATTTGGCCATCATACGCCAACGCTTTCACTAAATAATCGTTCATCTCTTTTTTTCCTCCCTTAACACATCGCTACAAGGGATGCGTATTCTATATTATTTCATGAATTTAACGGCAAGTTATGCAGCAACACTGCGTTGCCTAGTAACCTCGAAGATTCTCTGTTGCGGATTGCATTTATCACTTTCCTCATTTTATAATATCTCGAATTAAAAATAAATAAATGTGCCTGTCACTGTATTTTCCCAAAATAAAAAACCTGCACTCGTCTCTTAGCAGGTTTAATTATTTGCGCAGAAGCCTGTACTGTGTGCAGGTTACTCCAGGCGCTACTTCGAATGTCTCTTCTTCTTGAAACCCGAATGACTGATACAGCCTGCGGGCTGGCATATTGGCAGTACCCGTGCTGACCGTCACTTCAACCGAATCGTTTTGCTCTAGCAAGTGTTCAAGCAACCTGCGCGCAATGCCCCGCCTGAAATAAAGCGGGTCGACTACCAGACGGTATATATCGACCACTTTTTCTTCTTTTTTGAACGATAAAAAGCCTTTTAAGAATTCGTCCTGGAAGCCGATAAACGTTTCATCGCTTTGCTGAATTTCTTCTACCGTTTCGGCCAGCTGTGGAATCCCGTCAAACCCCATCAATTCAGCCTCCATCCGGTAAGCAGGGCGCTGAATCGATTGGATAGCCTGGGCAACCTGTTTGTTTGCATGATTTATCTGCTTGATCATTGCTTGCTCCTTTCAGCTGTTTGCCGGTTTAGCCAGACGCGTTATCCGATTCTCTTGATTAATTCAGCCCCGTTGTTTTTCGGGGAGTTTACCGCATCCGAAACACGATAAGCCTGAAGGTCTTGTGCTTCGTACGGCTGAATCAACCTTTGCAGTATCTCCGGATCTTCTATTGAAGGATCCAGCCAAACCTGCTCTGCCTGCTTGGTCAATATAACGGGCATGCGGTCGTGGATTTCCGCCATCAACGAATTCGGCTTTGTCGTCAAAATTGTACAGCTATGAACCGTCTCACCGTCCGGTCCGGACCACGATTCCCACAGTCCTGCAAATGCGAATAGTTCCTCTGAAGAAAGGCCGATCAGCATCGGAGTTTTGGCTGTTTCGCTTTTTTTCCATTCATAAAAGGCGCTCGCCGGAATCAAGCAGCGCTTTTTTTTGAACGCATGCCGAAAACTCGGTTTTTCCGCTGCCGTCTCTCCGCGCGCATTGATCATTTTATATCCAATTTTTTGGTCTTTGGCCCAAGATGGAATCAGCCCCCAGCGCAGAAAGCCAAGGCGATTTTGCTTTCCATCGCTGATAACGGCTAAAATTTGCTGGGACGGGGCAACGTTGAAATTCTTTTCATATTCAGAAGCTTCCAGCGCAGCTTCGCCAATCTCAAATATTTTAAGCAGCGCTTCATACTCCGAATATAAAGCAAAACGTCCACACATTTGCATCCTTCTCCTTCGAAATTTCTTTTTTATCAATATAACAGATTTTTCTAACTTTTCTATCATCCTGCTTCCCTCTACCGAATTCCCATGCTTTCAGCGTTTGCGCAAAAAGAATGTTATAATAGAAGAACTATAAGGAAATGAGGAGGAATTGCATGGCTACAGCGCGCGAAATGAATTTGGTCAACAAAGATCTTTTGGTTGAGGAATTGGGTCTCAAGCAATTCGGCAACTCGAATGTATTTTATAATGAAGATTTTTTTGTCCTTTCACCGTCAGTTCAGCGTTACGAAAAAGGGTTTGATGTCAGTGAGTACAATCTCACTAAATACGACCCGGATAAGCACCAAGGATTTGTTATCGTCCGGTATATGGATACTTTCCTGATGGCAAAACTGGATAGTTTCATTGAAAAAATGTTGCCGCCCGAGCTTCAATTGAAGAAAAAGAATGTAAAGCCTCACTGGAAGTTTACGGTTGTTGAAAATCCAGCTTATCACCTCGTCAATACCCAAAATAAGGAACTGCGCTACCGCCTGCAAGAACCTTCACGCAAGCAAATCGTTTCCTACTTTAATAAGCTATAACGCACCCCCGCATATTTCATGCGGGTTTTTTTGAATCGTTTCTAGTCAATCTACCAGCAGCCAGATTTCTTCAAGAAAAGGAGGCGGTGATGTGAACGCTCGAAAATACACAACGCGCGATCGTGAATTTTGGAAAATCAGTGCCAGCCTCTTGTTGGCTTCGCTTTTTACCTTTGCTGCAATGTACGCAGTGCAGCCGCTGCTGCCTGTATTTGTAGCTGATTTTCAAGTCTCTGTCTCGACTGCCAGCTTGTCTTTATCGTTGACGATTATCGGGTTGATTGCCGGACTGATTGTTCTCGGCTTTTTCTCAGACCGCAATGGCCGCCGGTCCTATATCGTGTGGTCGCTGCTCGGTTCAGCTTTGCCGTTTTTTGTTCTTCCGTTCACCGAGTCGTTTTCGTTGTTCTTGGTGCTGCGTTTTCTTCAAGGAGTGGCGCTCGCAGGGGTTCCAGCTGCCGCACTTGCTTATATCAGCGAGGAAATCGACCGAAAACATATTGCTTACGCTACAGCTTTATACATATCGAGCAACGCGCTCGGCGGCATGCTTGGGCGTGTTATTACTGGATTGTCGACCGATGCATTTTCGTGGCAAGCCACATTTTTCGCTTTCGGCATGCTCGGCATTGTCCTGTTCGGCGCGGTTTGGTTTTTGCTTCCGCATTCCCGCCATTTTGAAGCAAGCCAGTTATCGTTTTCTAAAGAC
>JASKZU010000173.1 GCA_030147455.1 Planococcus sp. (in: firmicutes)
TAGGATTTCAGGTTGGCTTCCAGAAGCGCGATGAACTAACTGCAATGCTTACGCAGATAAAGCTATCGAACGGTAAAAAGCCTGAAGTAGAACTGGAAAAAGAGCCGGCTGAAAAACCGTCGTATAAACTGCTCGACACGAGCGTGATCATTGATGGACGCATCGCGGATATTTCGGAAACCGGCTTTATGGAAGGCACATTTGTCGTGCCGCAATTCGTTATTGCCGAGCTTCAGCATATTGCCGATTCTTCAGACACGCTCAAGCGGACCCGAGGCCGAAGAGGGCTGGATATTCTCAAGCGCCTGCAGACCGAGCGCATCGGGGCGATTGTCATCACAGAAGAAGATTTCGGCGAAACGGCGGAAGTCGATATGAAGCTGATGCGGGCGGCACAGAAAATGGGCGGCAAAGTAGTCACCAATGACTTTAATTTAAATAAAGTATGTGAACTGCACAGTGTGCCGGTGCTCAATATTAATGATCTGGCCAATGCCGTTAAACCTGTTGTCATCCCAGGCGAAGAAATGCATGTTGTGGTCATCAAAGACGGCAAAGAGCAAAACCAGGGCGTCGCTTATTTGGATGACGGCACGATGATCGTCATCGAAGAGGGGAAAAGCTATATCGGAGACGCGATCGATGTGATCGTCACAAGCGTACTGCAAACGTCTGCAGGGCGCATGATTTTTGCCAAACCGAAAGGCATGGCCCCGAAAAAAAATGGATCAAAAAAATAAAGGGTGGCTATCATGAAATATACAGTTGTGCTTCCTGCTGCAGGCAGCGGAAAGCGAATGAAAGCCGACCGCAACAAATTGCTGCTCGAGCTCTCAGGCAAACCGATCTTTATCTATACACTGGAAGTATTTGATAACGATCCACAGTGCGAAGGCATGTGGCTGGCGGTCAAAGAAGACGAGCAGCCATTGATCGAGGAATTTGTAAAGCGTTACGGCATCCAAAAGGTCAAAGGCTATGCAACAGGCGGAGCCGAGCGTCAGGACAGTGTAAGGGCAGGCCTTGAGCTTGCGGGTCCTTGCGGCATTGTTATGGTGCACGACGCTGCACGGCCGTTTATCAGCTGCCAGGTCATCACTGAGCTTGCCGAACAGGCAAATGAAACAGGTGCGGCCATTGCAGGCGTACGCGTAAAGGATACGATCAAAAAAGCCCGCGGCGGCACCATTACAGAAACCGTCAACCGTGAAGAACTGTGGATGATTCAAACTCCGCAAGCGTTCCGTTATGAGCTGCTCCTTGAGGCATCGCGCCGTGCACACGTGGAACAATTTCTCGGGACCGATGAAGCAATGCTTGTCGAGCGGATAGGGCATGCAGTACGGGTTGTGGAAAGCACTTACGAAAATGTAAAAATGACGACACCGGCCGACTTGATTTATGGAAAAGCAATCTTGGCGAGCCGATTACAGGAGGAAAAGCGATGATAAGAATTGGACAAGGATATGACGTGCATCAACTGGCAGAAGGCCGTCCATTTATTTTAGGCGGCGTGGAAATCGAACACGACCGGGGGCTGCTCGGGCATTCGGACGCAGATGTCCTGCTGCACACCATTACCGACGCGGCGCTTGGAGCAATTGGCGGAGGCGATATCGGCAAACATTTTCCGGACACTGATCCGGAATTCAAAGACGCTGATTCCCGGAAGTTGCTGACGCATATTTGGCAATACGTAAAAGAACAGGGCTACGAACTCGGCAATGTGGATTGCACGGTCATCGCACAAAAGCCAAAGCTTGCGCCGTATATCGAAGCGATGCGGCAGTCGATTGCCGACTTGTTAGAAGCGGATATCTCGCAAGTGAACGTCAAAGCGACAACATCGGAACATCTAGGATTTACCGGCCGCGAAGAAGGGATTGCGGCAATGGCTGTTATTCTATTAAACCAGCGCCCACTTTCGCTTGACGTTCCGGAATGATAGAATAGCTAAAGGATAACGGCAATTTTAGGAGGAAACTTTTATGACACAAGAAGTACGCGTACGCTATGCACCAAGCCCGACCGGCCATTTGCACATCGGCGGCGCCCGCACTGCATTGTTCAATTATTTGTATGCACGCCACATGAACGGCAAATTCATCGTCCGGATTGAAGATACAGATACGGCCCGCAATATTGAAACGGGTATCACGTCGCAGCTCGACAACCTGAAATGGCTCGGCATCGACTATGACGAGTCGGTTGATATCGGCGGCGAATATGGACCTTACCGCCAGATGGAACGCCTTGATACTTACAAAAAATATGCAGATGAGCTATTGGAAAAAGGCACATTCTATAAATGCTTCTGCACAACGGAAGAAATCGAGCAAGAGCGCGAAGCACAGCGCGCATCAGGCATTGCTGCACCGCAATACGGCGGGAAATGCCGCAACCTAACGGCTGAGCAAGCAGCGGAAAAAGAAGCGGCAGGCCAAACGTTCTCGCTTCGCATGAAAGTGCCGGAGCAAGTCACCTATGCGTTTGACGACATGGTGCGCGACCGCATTGCATTCGAATCAAAAGATGTGGGCGACTGGGTGGTTGTGAAGTCGAACGGCATTCCAACGTACAACTTTGCTGTTGTTATCGATGACCATTTGATGAAAATTTCCCACGTTTTCCGCGGGGAAGAGCATTTGTCCAACACGCCAAAACAGCAGATGATCTTTGAAGCGCTTGGCTGGGAGCACCCGACTTACGGGCATATGACATTGATCGTCAACGAAGAGCGCAAAAAGCTGTCGAAGCGTGATGAGTCTATCATCCAGTTTATTTCGCAGTACAAAGACCTCGGCTATATTCCGGAAGCACTGTTTAATTTCTTTGCGCTGCTCGGCTGGTCTCCAGAAGGCGAAGAAGAGATTTTTTCTAAAGATGACTTGATCCGCATTTTCGATACAGAGCGCTTGTCCAAATCCGCTTCGATGTTCGACAAGCAAAAGCTGACATGGATGAACAACCAATACATCAAGCAATTGCCGCTTGAGCAAGTGGTCGACTTGGCGCTGCCGCATCTGCAAAAAGCAGGAAAACTGCCGGAGCAGCTGACAGAAGAGCAGTCGGCTTGGGCGGAAAAATTGATTGCCTTATACCACGAGCAATTAAGTTTCGGGGCAGAAATTGTGGCGTTGTCCGACTTGTTCTTTACCGATGACCTGCATTACGGGGAAACGGAGAAAGAAGTGCTGAGCGGAGAACAGGTGCCGGAAGTTATGGCATCGTTCAAAGAGCAGCTTGCTTCTTTGGAATCGTTCGAGCCGGCAGAAATCAAAGCCGCCATCAAAGCGGTGCAAAAAGCGACCGGTCATAAAGGGAAAAACCTCTTTATGCCGATCCGTGTTGTCACGACCGGCCAAACACACGGCCCTGAATTGCCGGATGCCATCTCACTGCTTGGCAAGGATAAAGCGATTGCCCGCGTTGCTGCTTATGCAGGGGCATAACCCTTTGACTTCCTGAGCGAAGCGTGTACAATGAATTTACCAATCCGTAAATCGTTGACGGGAACAAGTACGAAAAGCATGCTCCAAAGAGAGGGTCATCACCGGCTGCAAGTGACCCGGGCCGCTGCTTTTCCGAAATGCCTCTCTGAGTGCTGAGTCGAATCGAGTAGACCAGACGTTTGCCTGCGTTAAAGGCGTTCGAGTGAAAAGGGCCCAGCCCTTTTAATCAGAGTGGAACCGCGCATCAAGCGTCTCTGTCAAGCAATTGACAGGGGCGCTTTTTGTGTTGGCAAGAAAGGAGCGAGCCGCATGTGGAAGTTATGGAAAGAAGATATTCAAGTGGTATTTGACCAGGATCCAGCTGCCCGTAGCTACATGGAAGTAATCCTCACCTATTCAGGATTGCATGCTATATGGGCACACCGCTTGGCGCATTTTTTCTTCAAAAAGAAATTGTTCTTTATTGCACGGGTCATTTCGCAGATCAGCCGCTTTTTCACAGGCATTGAAATTCACCCGGGCGCAGTTATCGGCCGACGGTTGTTTATCGATCACGGCATGGGTGTGGTGATCGGCGAAACGTGCGAAATCGGCGACGACGTGACACTGTATCAAGGCGTCACACTTGGCGGTACCGGCAAAGAACGAGGCAAGCGGCATCCGACACTTGCCGACAATGTACTGGTGGCAACAGGCGCCAAAGTGCTTGGTTCGATCACGGTCGGTGAAAACTCTAAAGTGGGAGCCGGTTCAGTCGTGTTAAAAGACGTGCCGCCAAATTCTACCGTCGTCGGTATTCCCGGAAAAGTCGTGATTCAAGACGGCGTTAAGGTAAGAGACCTGAACCACCAGCATATGCCAGACCCGGTCATGGACAAATGCGAAGTCATGGAAATGAAAATTGCTGCATTGCAGCGTGAACTAGATGAATTAAAGAAAACCAACCAGCAGCAGAAAGAGGGGAAACCGTTATGAGTATCCAGATTTTCAATTCATTAACCCGAGAAAAAGAAGTTTTTGTCCCGCTCCAAGAAGGCAAAGTGAGCATGTACGTATGCGGACCGACTGTCTACAACTATATCCACATTGGCAATGCCCGCCCGGTCATCGTATACGATACCGTCCGCCGTTATCTGGAATACCGGGGCTATGACGTTAAGTACGTCTCGAACTTCACAGATGTCGATGACAAACTGATCAAAGCGGCAAAAGAACTCGGCGAGGAAGTGCCGGAAATCGCGGCGCGTTTCATCGATGCCTATTTCGATAACACAAAAGCGCTCGGCTGCGCAGAAGCAGACGTGCACCCGCGCGTAACCGGCCACATGCCGCAAATCATTGAATTTATCGAAGCGCTAATCGCGAAAGGCTATGCTTATGAATCACAAGGCGATGTTTATTACCGCACCCGCAAGTTTGAAGGCTACGGAAAGTTGTCACATCAATCGGTTGATGAGCTGAAAATCGGCGCGCGCATCGAAGCGGGCGACAAAAAGCAGGATGCGCTTGACTTTGTCCTGTGGAAAGCGGCAAAGCCGGGCGAAATCTCTTGGGACAGTTCGTGGGGCAAAGGGCGTCCGGGCTGGCATATCGAATGCTCGGTCATGGCGCGCGAGCACCTGGGCGACACGATTGATATCCATGCCGGCGGCCAGGATTTAACATTCCCCCACCATGAGAACGAGATTGCCCAATCAGAAGCTTATACAGGCAAACCGTTTGCGCGTTATTGGATGCATAACGGGTATATTAATATTGATAACGAAAAAATGTCGAAGTCGCTAAACAACTTTGTGCTGGTCAACGATATTTTAAAAGAACTTGATCCGCAAGTGCTGCGCCTTTTCATGCTGTCGGTTCACTACCGTCACCCGATCAATTATTCCAAACAGCTCGTTGAAGATGCACAAGCAGGTATGGAGCGAATCCGCACGGCTTACGCCAACGTCAAGCACCGCTTGGCGAATTCAGCGGATTTCGGAGACCACAACGATATTTGGCTTGCTAAAGTTGAGTCGATCAAAGCCGAATTCATT
>JASKZU010000192.1 GCA_030147455.1 Planococcus sp. (in: firmicutes)
ACGAAATATGGTTAGATAGAAGAGAAGTTCAGAAAAGAATGAGAATTGGAGTGAATGGAATGCAGTATCGTACAGAAAAAGACACGATCGGTGAAATTCAAGTCGAAGCTGACAAAATGTGGGGAGCGCAAACGCAGCGCAGCGTCCAAAACTTTGCAATCGGAACCGAGCGCATGCCGCATGAAGTGGTCATGGCGTTTGCCCAATTGAAAAAAGCAACAGCAAAAGCAAACCACAAACTTGGCAAAATGTCTGACGCGAAAATGCAGGCCATCGAAGCGGCTGCAAACGAAGTGATCGATGGCAAATGGAACGATCATTTTCCGCTCGTCGTCTGGCAGACCGGAAGCGGCACTCAATCTAATATGAACATGAACGAAGTATTGGCACGGCGCGGAAATGAAATTTTAGCTGAACAAGGTTCAGACGAAACCCTTCATCCAAACGACGATGTCAACATGTCCCAAAGCTCGAACGATACATACCCGACAGCTATGCATGTAGCTGGGGTTTTAGCGGTAAATGAACAATTGGTTCCAGCAGTGCAAAAGCTGAAAGCGACGCTGGATGAAAAAGCACAAAAGTTTGATGACGTGATCAAAATCGGCCGTACGCACCTTCAAGATGCAACGCCGCTCACGTTGGGCCAGGAAATCAGCGGATGGCGCCATATGCTCGAGAAAAGCGAACGCATGATCAAAGAAAGCGTCGAACATATGCGTGAATTGGCAATCGGCGGAACAGCAGTCGGTACCGGCATCAATGCAGATCCGAAATTTGGCGGCTATGTAGCGGAATTTATTGCAGAAGCGGTCGGCACGGAATTCACATCAGCCCAAAACAAATTCCATGCACTGACGAGCCATGATGAAATGGTTTACGTGCACGGTGCGGTTAAAGCGCTGTCTGCGGATGCCATGAAAATCGCCAATGATGTTCGCTGGCTTGCAAGCGGCCCGCGCAGCGGCATCGGTGAGATTACGATTCCGGCAAACGAGCCGGGCAGTTCGATCATGCCAGGCAAAGTCAACCCGACGCAAAGCGAAGCATTGACGATGGTTGCCGTTCAAGTCATGGGCAATGATGCGGCCATCGGATTTGCGGCAAGCCAAGGGAACTTTGAATTGAATGTCTTTAAACCGGTTATCGCCTATAACTTCCTGCAATCAGTTCGATTGTTGACGGATTCGTTGATTTCATTTAACGATAATTGTGCAATCGGCCTTGAAGCGAATTTGGATGTAATTGAAAATCACGTGAAAAATTCACTGATGCTCGTGACATCGCTCAACCCGCACATCGGTTATGAAAAAGCCGCAGCGATTGCAAAGCAAGCGCATAATGAAGGAACGACCTTGAAAGAATCGGCTGTAAAAAGCGGCCATTTAACAGCTGAACAGTTTGACGAGTGGGTCCGCCCGGAAAACATGGTAGGCAAATAATCAAGCAGCCGGGGAAATTTTCCCGGCTGTTTTTTGGTGGAACAAGGAATTTCATGTATGAAAAGAGAAATAAAAGTAGAAGCGGGCAAGAAACATGGCCTGAGTATTCGATAAAAGAGGTGCAGCATGCAGAAATCATTTATCACATCATGGAGCGGCGGAAAAGACTCAGCTCTGGCGTTTTACCGCGCAGTTCAACAAGGACATGTGCCGATTGCACTGTTCACGATGTTTGAAGAAGACGGACAGTATTCAAAATCACATGGATTTCAAAAGCAAATCGTTGAAGCGCAGGCGCAGCGTATGGGCCTGCCGCTGGTTATCGGCGAATCGACTTGGGAAAGCTATGAGCAGGAATTTCTCGCCCACCTGAAGAAATTCAAAGAACAAGGCATCGAAATGGGCGTATACGGCGATATCGATTTGGAGGACCATCGTTTATGGGTCGAGAAAGTCAGCGGTCATGCAGGCATCGATGTATTGCACCCGCTTTGGCAAGAGCCGCGCCGTTCGCTTTTAGCAGAGCTGGTCGATGAGGAATTTCAGGCTGTCATTACAATCGTGGATACAAATCGTGTAGACGAACAGTTTTTGGGGCGCGTTTTTACGCATGAGTTGATTGAAGAGTTGGAAGCGCTCGGCATTGATGCCTGCGGCGAAGAAGGGGAGTTCCATACGATTCTTATAGACGGCCCGATTTTCGTCGAGCCGCTTCCTGTGGAATTTGGCGGCATTCAAAGAAACGGGCATTACGCCATGCTTGATGTGAAACTTCAGCCAAGGGAGTGATAAAGATGATCCGATTCATCGGGATAGAAGACCAGCATATTCGCCAAATGTCCACGTTGCTGGCAAAGCGTCAGGAACGCGAAAGAAAAATCTTTCCGTATTTGCCTAGTCGCTTCGAGGAAATCGACGAAGCGGAAACCGTGATCCGGAAATTGCTGGACCGCCCATATACAGGGGGCATCGTCGCAGTTCGGGGCATTGAGGTCACTGGATACTTGATTTATGAGTTCAAAGAAGAAGCCGAACGCGGCCGCTATGTATGGCTGGACTATGAATCGATCGCAATCAGCGAGCATGAACATCCGCGGCTGCTGCGCTTGTTGTATGCAGACGCAGGGGCAGAGTGGATCAAGCATGGCTATTTCGAACATGTCCTGTTGGCTCCTCTCGGAGATGAAATGGTGTTTGAACAATGGCAGGATCAAGGATTCGCGTTCGAACAGAAATACGGTCTTTTATCACTGGATGACTATGAGCCGAAAAACGGTGCCTTGCCGAAACTGCAGTTCCGCCAGGGCAGCAAGGAAGATGCGCCGCTGCTGAAGAAAATGGCGGTGTGGAACAGCATCCATCAGGCAGCCGCGCCTTCGTGGCATCCGATTACACGGGAAACGATGGACAGCGTCCGAAAAAGCTATGTTGCGTTGACAGAAGATCAAGAAGCCTATTTGTGGCTGGCGGATCAAGGCGAACAAATTGCGGGCTTTCATGTGTATTTTCGTAAGGAAAATGCATTGAGCCTGGTGACGCCGGATAATTGCGTGGAATTGCCGGCGGCTTCCATCAATCCGGATTTGCGCGGAAGAGGGGTCGGCCGTGCACTTGCCAACCATTGCTTTACCGAATTAAAAAAACAAGGCTATGATTATATATTTGCCGACTGGCACACGCCAAATCAGCTTGCCTCTTATTTTTGGCCGCGAATGGGATTCCAGCCGGTCATGGTGCGCATGATCCGGCATATCGACCCGCGTATTTCCTGGGCGCACGGACAATGAAGAAACAAGCGAGAACAGAAAGATCAACTTGGCGTTATTAACAGCTCAAGCAAACTGGGAGAGAATTAGATGAAAAAGCAATTTGTTGTGATTGGACTCGGAAGATTCGGAACCAGCGTGTGCAAAGAATTGTACCGGCTCGGCCATGACGTGCTGGCCATCGACATGGACCCAGCGCGCGTGGAGGCCGTACATGATTACGCGACGCAGGCGGTCGTGGCGAATGCTATAGACGAGGTCGCCTTGAAGAATTGGGGAGTCCGGAATTTTGAACAAGCCGTCGTCGGAATTGGCGACAACCTGCAGACCAGTGTATTATGCACATTGATGCTCAAGGAACTCGGCATCCCGACGGTCTGGGTCAAGGCGCGCGACCAGCAGCACCGGCTCGTATTGGAGCGCGTCGGAGCCGATCGCGTGATCCAGCCCGAGAGTGAAATGGGCATCCGCATCGCCCACCACATGGATTCTGAAAAAGTTGTCGATTATATTGACTTGTCAAAAGACTATAGCATCCTCGAACTGACGGCTTCGCAAAAACTAGATGACCGTTCATTGCTGGATTTGAACATCCGTGCAAAATACAATTGCACGATTCTTGCGTTCAAGCGCGGGGAAGAAGTCAATGTCGCACCGCTGCCGGACGACCGGGTCATGAAAGACGATGTACTCGTCGTGATGGGTCACCGCGAAGATTTAAAACGCTTTGAGGAAAAAGGAATCTAAAGACAAAGCAAATCGATTTACGGGAAGGGGGCATGGAGAAATGTACAATAAAATATTGCTGGCAGCAGACGGTTCAGGTCATTCGCTTCGAGCAGCAAAAGAAGCGGTAAAGCTTGCTGGCGAGTCGAAGAATGCAGTAGTTACTGTCGTATTTGTCGCCGATCATGATAACGCCAAAACCGAAGTGCTTCACAGCGGCAGTTCTGCGGAACTGGATTTTCAGCGCCGTAAAAAATTGCAGCCTATTGAAGAATCGCTGGCAGCTGCACAGCTCGAATACCGGATGGAAATTCTCCACGGCACACCGGGTCCGTCCATTGTGGATTTTGCCAATAAAGGCGCATTTGACGTAGTGGTCATCGGCAGCCGCGGCTTGAATTCGCTGCAGGAAATGGTGCTTGGCAGCGTGAGCCATAAAGTAATCAAACGAGCAGAATGTCCCGTGTTGGTAGTCAAATAACGCGGCGCGCAGGAATCGTAAAAAAAGGGAGAAACAAGTGAAAAATACTGCGCCTATCCAGACACCGTTTTACTACGGTTGGGTCATTGTCGGAGTTTCGGCTTTATCGTACTTTTTTTCAGGGCCTGGCCAAACATTTTCGAACGCTATCTTTATTGATTACTATATCGAGGAATTCGGCTGGAGCCGTTCGACGGTTTCAGGCATCTACTCAGCCGCCACACTGCTCGCCGGGTTTTTGATTTTTATGGTTGGGCGGCTGTTCGACAGCCAAGGAGCACGGAAGATGGCCGTTATCATTTCCGTTTTGCTTGGGCTGGCCTGCTTGTTCAATGGGTTGATCGTCAATACGCTTATGCTGTTTGTTGGATTTTTTCTGATTCGATTGCTTGGCCAAGGATCGATGTCGCTCACGCCTAAAGCGCTTGTGCCCCAGTGGTTTGTCGCGAAAAGGGGACGGGCGATGAGTGTGGCGGCTCTTGGGGCCATGCTCGGCTCTGCCGTTTTTCCGCTGCTCAACGTCTGGCTGATTGAAACATTCAGCTGGCGCATCGCCTGGGCCATGCTCGGTGCTGCGGTCTTATTGTTGTTTACGCCGTTTGCCTTTTGGCTGATTCGCAACAAGCCGGAAGATATCGGACTGCGTCCTGACGGGGAAGTGGTAAATTCGGGGGCTGGAGACCAAAAGAGTTTGTCTGCAGAAGTAAGCTGGACCGTCAAGCAAGCACAAAAAACCCGTTCGTTTTGGCTGCTGCTGTTTTGCGTGGCGACGCCTGCACTGGTGAACACGGGCATTACGTTTCACCTTGTATCGATTTTTTCACAGCAGTCGCTGACGCCCGAAGCAGCAGCAACGGTCTTGAGCTTAATGGCGGTCATCGGTTTTCCCGTCACGTTTTTGGCCGGCTATTTACTGGATAAAATTGAAGTGCGTTGGATGCTTGTCGCCTTGTTTGCAGGGGAGATTGCGTTTATCTTGCTGCTTCAGCAAGCGACCGTCTTATCAATGGCGA
>JASKZU010000205.1 GCA_030147455.1 Planococcus sp. (in: firmicutes)
TTGAAAGCGTCGGAAAACAAGTGGTGTTTTTAAAGCGCTTGTCGATGGGGCCGCTCGTGCTGGATCCAGCACTTGAAACAGGCCAATACCGTGAATTGAGTGAAGAAGAAATCGTAAAATTAAAACAAAGAAAATGACCGCCATTGTGCGGTCATTTTCTTTGTTTTCAGGACGTCATTTTGACTTTTTTCTTCGTCGTTGTCCATTTGCCCCGGACTGGGCTTATGACCAGTTCGTTAAAGGCCAACACATTCAAATCTCTTTGAATGGTGCGAGGAGTGATGCCGAATTCATCGACCAGATCCTGTGTCGTCACAGTCCCATTTTCGAGAATGTACTTGTACATGTCTTTGATTCGAATGAGCATGCGGTCAGTTGTTGGTTTCATAAGTAAAGAACCACTCCTTCATCTTTTATACCAATGGCAAAGACTAGCGGACGTGTGGGCATGGTGTATACAGCAATTAAGGAATAATAGCGGTAGACAGCTCCTTTATTAGAAAATCCGTCAATTTGACTTATCTGACAATTTGATTATATCGGAAAAACATTTTGAATTCCATAATTTCGAGTTTATTTACGAGAACGTAACAAACTTAAAAGAAGAATTTTCCGAAGAAAAAGACCGGCTGTCCTTCAAAAAAATCAAAAAAGGTGTACAATAGCCATAACCAAAAGGAGTGTGAGGAATGGATTGGCATCGAGAAGCGCAATTGCGCAAAAATGAATTGCTTGAGGAATTGCAGGAGCTGATCGCAATCCCGAGCGTCCTGAATGAAAACGAAAGTCCTGAAGCCCCTTATGGCAAAGACGTACGGCGTGCGCTTGACTGGTTTTTGGATAAAGGAACCGAGGCAGGCTTTCAGGCGAAAAATGTAGATAATGTAGCAGGCCATTTAGAAATAGGCCATGGAAAAGAACTGCTCGGCATTTTAGGGCACGTAGACGTCGTGCCGGCAGGAGACGGCTGGACCAAGCCGCCGTTTGGCGGGGAAGTATCCGGCGGGAGGCTGTACGGCCGGGGAGCGATCGATGATAAAGGCCCGACCGTTGCCGCCTGGACTGCACTCAAAATGGTCAAAGATTCTGGGGCCGAGTTTAAGCGGCGTGTCCGGTTGATTATCGGGACCGATGAAGAAAGCGGCTTCCGCTGCGTAGAGCGGTATTTCCAAACAGAGGAAATGCCGGACATCGGCTTTGCGCCGGATGCTGATTTTCCGATTATCAATGCAGAGAAAGGCATTGCCGACATCAGCTACCGGCTAGCGAATACCGCCGAGTCAGGCGAACTGCTGAAGTTTGAGTCGGGCGAGCGCACCAATATGGTTCCAGACCGCGCAACAGCGCTTTTATCCGTTCAATCTGAGGAATTACAAAAAGAGTTTGATGCGTTCTGCGCACAGCAGCAAGCAACGGGCGAATGTCGCACGACCGCTGAAGGGGCCGTGCTGACGATTGCGGGCAAGTCTGCGCATGCAATGGAACCGGATGCTGGCATCAATGCTGGGATTTTGCTTGCCCGTTTTTTGCAGCACCGTTTGACAGGCGGTGGAGCCGAATTTAGCCAGTTTATCGTGCGGTACTTCGGGGAGGAATCGCGCGGACGCAAGTTAGGCTTGTCCTACACAGACGAGGCGTCAGGAGAAACAACTTTTAACGCCGGTATTCTGCGCTATGAAAAAGATGGACAGGCGGAAATTCGGGTCAGCATACGCTATTCGGTCAGCTGTCCTTTTGACGATATGCTAAAAGGCCACGAAATTCCGGGAGCCTCTGTACACGTTTTGTCCAACTCACCGCCGCATCATGTGGACGAAAAAGACCCGTTTATCCAAACCTTGCAGCGGGCGTACGAAAAAGAAACCGGCGAGGCCGCAGATTTATTGGCTATCGGAGGGGGCACTTATGCACGTGTGCTCGATAAAGGCGTCGCGTTTGGCATGCTGTTTCCAGGCGAGCCGGATGTGGCCCACCAAGCCGACGAATTCGTGGATATCGATAATCTTGTAAAAGCAACAGCTATTTATGCAGAAGCCATCTATCAACTGGCTTGCAAATAAACCGATGAAAGAAGGAATGGCAGTGGAATGGATTTTAGCTAATGGAGAAATTGCAAAAGAACAGGATTTGGTGATTTCCAAAGAAGATCGCGGTTATCAGTTTGGCGACGGCATTTATGAAGTGGTTCGGGTATATGAAGGCGATTTGTTTACGGCAAAAGAGCATATCGACCGCTTTTACGCAAGCGCCGAGAAAATCCGCATTACGGTGCCCTATACGAAAGACGTATTCCACAAGCTGCTTCATGAGCTTGTCGAAGTGAACAATATCTATAATGGACAAGTTTATGTGCAGATCACACGCGGCGCAGCCCCTAGAAACCACTTGTTCCCTGCTGATACCGAGCCCGTTGTAGTCGGCTATACCAAATCAGTGGAGCGCCCAGTAGAAGCCATGGAGCAAGGCGTCAAGGCGCTGCTGATGGAAGATATCCGCTGGCTTCGCTGCGACATTAAGAGCTTGAATTTGCTCGGCAACGTATTGGCCAAGCAGCAAGCACACGAGGAAGGCTGCTTCGAAGCGATCTTCCACCGCGGCGACGTAGTGACAGAAGGTTCTTCATCGAATATGTATGGCATTAAAGACGGGGTCATTTACACCCATCCAGCTGACAACTTTATTTTAAATGGCATTACACGCCGCGTGATTTTGGAGTTATGCGAAGAGCTTGGCCTGCAAGTAGCTGAAACGGCCTTTACAAAGCAGCAGGCGTTGGAAATGGATGAATTTTTCCTTTCTTCCACTACGTCCGAAGTGATGCCGGTTGTGGAAATCTCCGGGCAGAAAATCGCGGATGGAAAACCGGGCGAGGCGACGCGCAAACTGCAAAAGGCGTTTGAATCACGCCTCAAGCTCGGCGTTATTTCTTAGACTTTTACTTGATGGGACCGGCTTAGCGCCGGTCCTGTTTTCATGCAGCGGCTTCTACGCTGAAGAAAGGTGATGTTCATGAGCACCCATTATTTTATCGGGATACGCATCCCGGAAGAACAGGCGCAGCAAATAGCTAAGACGAGAGATTCCTGGAATCTCACTACCCATAAACGGTCGACGCCGGCAGAAGATATGCATTTGACGCTGATGTTTATTGGGGAAGACAGTTTTGGCGAATTGCCGGTCATTGCCGAGCGATTAAAAGCAATTGATATGGACCGCTTCTCGCTTTGCTTAGACGGAGTCAAAACGTTCGGTAATCCTGAAACCCCAAGGATTGTCTATGCTTCACTTGAGGAAAGCTATCAGCTGACAGCATTGCAGCAGGCAATCCGGACCCAGCTGAGTTCCTTAAAGCTCGAGACCGACCCCAAGCCTTTTGTACCGCATATTACGCTTGCAGGCCGCTGGAACGGAGGCGGCTTTCCAGACGGTTTAGAATTAGAGAAATTGGAGTTTTTCGTTGAATCGTTCTCATTGTTTGAAATCCACCCGCGCAGCAAGCCGAGATACAGTGAAATCTACACCTACCAATTGAAAGGCGACGCGTAAGCGTACGGGCCAATTAATATGGACATTGTAT
This sequence comes from Planococcus sp. (in: firmicutes), assembly GCA_030147455.1. GTDB lineage: Bacteria > Bacillota > Bacilli > Bacillales_A > Planococcaceae > Planococcus. Next base: position 3,578 of record JASKZU010000205.1, read on the forward strand.
TTATTATTAATTCAAAAGCTGGAAACGGAGCGGCTTTGTCTATCTGGAATCGGTTGTTAAAAACGATTGATTTTCCTTATGAACAATTTGTTACTGCCTATCCGGGACATGCAGCCGAACTGGTTGTAAAACTGCGGAGCAGAAACGGGCCGGTTCTTATCGTCGGAATCGGCGGAGACGGTACGATGCGAGAAATTGCAGCGTCGGCAGCAGGTTTTGATCAATTGTTTGTCGGCTCAGTGCCGGCGGGTTCAGGAAATGATTTTGCCAGGACATTCAGTTGTTTCCATTCGGCAGAAGCGATTCGGCTTTTTATGCAGCAGCAAGCCGGTATTTTGACAGATCTTGGCGAGATTAAAGGACAAGCGCCCGACTGGTTTATCAGCAGTTCCGGCATGGGCTTTGATGCAGCGGTGTCGCAGGCGGTCAATCGTTCACGTTTGAAAGGCTGGCTAAATAAACTGCGACTCGGCAAGCTGGCCTATTTATTTTTTGTTGCGGGGACACTCGTTTCGTTCAAGACATTCCAGCTGACCGTGGAAACCCCGGAAGGCGTTTTTCACTATGAGGATGTATGGCTTGCAACCGTCAGCAACCAGCCGTATTTTGGCGGTGGAATGAGAATTTCACCGAGTTCCAAGACGACAGATGGGCTCCTGGAATTGACCATCGTACATCAAATCAGCCGATTGAAACTATTGGCGGTTTTTGGTACGGTATTTAGCGGAAGCCATATGAAATTCAAAGAAGTTGTGCAGCATAGCGGAAAGCAGTTTTCGCTGTCGGCAACTCGTCTTGTCCTGCTTCATGCAGACGGCGACGAAATAAAATCTGCCGCAGCAGGGGAAAAAAAGGAATTCCGTATAGCCGAGAAGAAATGGCAACAAGCAAAATATGAATCAGAAAGAGGATGGACAGAACATGAGAGCAAGACATAAACCTTGGGCAATGGATTTGATTGAAGCCCATCCGGAAATCGTCATTCCCGCACCGGAAACGCTAAAAGGAAAATGGCGCGAGGAGTTCGGGAACGACCAGCCGCTCCATATCGAAGCAGGAAGCGGAAAAGGGCGATTCATTGTTGGAATGGCCAAAGCCAATCCACATATCAATTATATTGGCATCGAATTGTTCGACAGCGTAATCGTAACGGCGCTTGAAAAAGCGTTGGAAACAGAAGCGGGAATTCCGAACCTGCGACTTCTCAAAGTAAACGCCAAAGAGTTGGAGTCTTTCTTTGAAGCAGGGGAAGTGGCGCAATTATATTTGAATTTTTCGGATCCATGGCCGAAAACACGGCACGCCAAGCGCCGGCTCACGCATGAGAGTTTCCTGAAATTATACGAATCGATTTTGCCTGCAGATGGCGAAATTCATTTCAAGACTGATAACCGCGGCCTTTTTGAATACTCGCTCACGAGCATCTCGGCATATGGCATGTTATTAAAAGATGTATCGCTGGATCTTCATGCAAACGAACCGGAATGGAACATCATGACGGAATACGAAGAAAAATTCTCGAAAAAAGGCCAGCCGATATACCGGATGGAAGCAAAGTTTCAAGCAGCTCGTTAAAGTATAAGGGGGAGTATGGGATGCAGACGTTTCAATTTCACGACATGAAATTAACTTGGCTAGACGGTGGCACGACTTGGCTCGACGGGGGGACAATGTTCGGTGTAGTGCCGAAAGTTGTCTGGTCCAAACGTTATCCGCCCAACGGCGAAAACCAAATTGAACTTCCAACCCATCCAATTTTAGTGCAGATGGATGGGCGCAACCTGCTGGTTGACAGCGGCCTTGGAAATGGCAAATTGACCGATCGCCAAAAACGCAACTTAGGGGTCTCAGCTGAATCCCGTATCGAAGAACAGTTGGAAGAGCTTGGCTTATCGGCAGATAAAATTGATGCTGTATTGATGACGCATTTGCACGGAGATCATGCAGCGGGGCTTACGAAAAAACAGGGAGATACGTATGTTTCCGCTTTTCCGAATGCCAAAATTTACGTATCAGCAATCGAATGGGATGAAATGCAGCACCCGAACATCCGCTCACGCAATACGTATTGGAAAGAAAACTGGGAGCCGGTTCAAAGCCAAGTAGAAACGTTCGACGGTGAGCTTGCTGTTTGTGACGAGATCACGATGATTCATACAGGAGGCCATTCAAATGGCCACAGTGTTATCAAATTCGAGCAAAACGGCGAGACGGTTCTGCATATGGGCGATATCATGCCGACGCATGCCCATCAAAATCCTTTGTGGGTGCTGGCGTTCGACGATTATCCGATGGATTCGATCCGGGCTAAAGACCGCCTTATGAAAGAAGCATTAAGCGGAAATTATTATTTCAGCTTCTACCATGATGCTTTTTACCGCCTGCTGAAGTGGAACAGCGACGGCAAAGAAATAATTGAATCTGTTGTTTACAAAGAAAAGATCAGCAATTAATAGAAAACGGCCTGCGAATTTTCGCAGGCCGTTTTCTGTATAGACAAACATCAAGATTTGCTGACTTCCACTATTGCTCCGGTATAAGCGTCAGCCAAAAACTCGAATTGCTCGAGCTCGTCATTCTGGTGCCGCGTGATGCCGCCTTTGTAAACTTCCGTCGTAACTGCGTGCTGTTTGTAAGGCTCGGTTTTCATGAAAATCCATGAGCCGTCGATTGGCCCTTCTTCTTTAAATGATTGTTTGACTTTCTTTAATACGTCATCGGCTGGATAAAGCGTTTGTTTGCGGTCCATTACTTCTTTCGCCACATAGGCTGCTGTTGCTCCAGCAGCAAATCCTATAAGTAAATCGCGTTTTTTCATGAAAGCCCCTCCTTTGCATTGTAGCTAAATTGTAACATAAAGCCTGAAAGCCACATACCAATCACTGCTTGACGTTATTTATTTCGGTTATCGAACTACCAGCGGTGGCATTGGCAGACAAAAAGCTCTAAACTGAAGAAGAGCAAAAATTAGTGTAAATCGAGGGGGACTTATCATGAATCATGAAACACAGGAATTGTTTAAAACGTTAACGGAACTTCCCGGTGCACCGGGCAATGAACATGCCGTGCGCAAGTTTATGCGCAGCGAGCTTGAAAAATACTCGGACCGGTTGATTCAGGATAACCTTGGCAGCGTATTCGGCGTGAAAGACGGAGCACAGGGCGGCCCGCGTGTTATGGTTGCAGGGCATATGGATGAAGTCGGCTTTATGGTGACGCAAATTACCGATAACGGCATGCTGCGCTTTCAACCGCTTGGCGGATGGTGGAATCAAGTCATGCTGGCAACCCGTGTAGACGTTGTCGCAGGCGAACGTGTGATTCCCGGAGTGGTTGGTTCTATTCCTCCTCATTTACTGGATGAAGAAACGCGGAAAAAACCGATGGATATTAAAAATATGTTGATCGACGTCGGGGCGGACGACCGAGAAGATGTTTTATCGATGGGCATCCGGCCCGGGCAGCAAATCGTCCCTTTCAGCCCGTTTACGCCAATGGCCAATGACAAGAAAATTATGGCCAAGGCATGGGACAACCGATATGGTTGCGGATTGGCAATTGAGTTGATGAAAGAACTGCAAGGGGAAACGCTTCCGAACCAATTGTTCTCAGGTGCGACCGTCATGGAAGAAGTCGGCCTCCGCGGAGCACAGACAGCGGCCAATTTAATTCAACCGGATCTTTTCTTCGCATTGGATGCCAGCCCTGCAAACGATGCGACAGGCGACAAAAATGAATTTGGCCAATTGGGCAAAGGCACGCTGCTCCGCATACTCGACCGCAGTATGGTTACGCACCGCGGCATGCGCGAATTTGTTTTGGATACGGCAGAGACGCACAATATCCCGTATCAATATTTCATTTCACAAGGCGGCACGGATGCAGGAAGGGTTCATACAGCCAATGAAGGCATTCCAAGTTCAGTAATCGGCATTTGTTCGCGTTATATTCATACATCCGCTTCTGTCATTCATACGGACGACTATGCTGCAGCAAAAGAGCTTTTAGTAAAGCTTGTCAAAACATGCGATGGAGCAACGCTTGATACAATTCGGCAAAATGCATGATTCTAAACGGCCCCCGGGCCGTTTTTGCATACAAGGAAGCATCCAGAAACTAGCTGTTAGAAAGGAAGGCATATTATGAAGATTTGTGTTGCCTCGAACAACCAGGCAAAAATCGATGCA
>JASKZU010000213.1 GCA_030147455.1 Planococcus sp. (in: firmicutes)
TACGGCGCCAGCATATCGCTCGGCTTTGCAACTGTGGAAAATGTGCTGTATTTGCTGGAGTTTGGGCTGGGGGCTGCGTTTCTTCGGGCGTTCTTGCCAGTGTCGAGCCATGCGTTATTCGGCGTTGTGATGGGCTATTATTTCGGTAAAGCAAAGTTCAGCAAGAAAAAAGAACAGAAGTCGTGGATTGTTATGGCGCTGCTGGCAGGTTCGGCATTGCACATCGCATATAATGCCTCGCTGTATGCCTATGACAACTTGCTGTATGGTGCAGTGCCCTTCATGCTGTTTTTATGGTGGTTCGGCTTGCGCAAAGTCCGGCAGGCCGATCGATTGGCAGTCGATCATTACCATAAGCACACGCCTGACGACGGAGGAACAAAAAGTCTTGATTAACAAGGCTTTTTTCTTTTGAAGAAAACAAGGAGCATAATATTATACGCCGTTTAAACGACCGCAGATTATGCTAAAATAAAATGACTACATAGGATGAGGTGACAGTTTTGGCAAATGCAATTCAAATTGCGATTGACGGACCGGCCGCTGCAGGCAAAAGCACAATCGCTAAAATCGTGGCAGAAAAATTAGGATATGTTTATATCGATACAGGCGCAATGTACCGCGCCATTACATTAAAAGCGCTGACAGCCGGCATCGATCTCTCGAGCAACGAACAAGCTGGTGCGCTGTTATTGAAATCAACCATTGATTTGGTGCCGGTGGACGGCGGCCAAAATGTGCTGCTTGATGGGGAAGAAGTATCCGAAGCCATTCGTTCGCAGCATGTAACGGCTGCAGTTTCTGAGATGGCTGCGCATGAACTCGTGCGCAAGCGCATGGTCGAGCTGCAGCAGCGCATGGCGCAAGGCCGCGGCGTCGTCATGGACGGGCGGGACATAGGCACGCATGTGCTGCCGAATGCAGAACTTAAAGTGTTTATGTCTGCTACGGTCGAAGAGCGGGCTAGAAGACGTTTTGAAGAAAACCAAAAACGGGGCATTGCGACTTCGTTGGAAGAACTGCAAGCTGAAATTGCCAAACGCGACAAGATGGACAGCGAACGTGAAGTAGCGCCGCTTCAACAGGCGCATGATGCAGTTTATCTTGATACGACTGCTTTGACGATTAGTGAAGCAGCAGAGGCAATTCTGAAATTGGCAGAAGAAAGGTCAGTGGCATTATGAATTTGTATGCAATCGGCAAAACATTAGTCAAGACAGTGCTGAGCCCGCTGTACCGCTTTGAAGTGAGCGGTACGGAAAAATTCCCGGAAAACGGCGGCATTTTATTGTGCAGCAATCACATACACGCACTCGATCCGCCGGTAGTCGGCATGACTTCTCCCCGGACTGTGCATTTTATGGCAAAAGAAGAATTGTTTAAAGCGCCCATTTTAAAATCAATTTTGCCCCAAGTAAATGCATTTCCCGTAAAGCGCGGCATGAGTGACCGCGAGGCGCTGCGTACGGCCCTTAATTTGCTGAAAGGCGGAAAAGTGGTTGGGTTGTTTCCGGAAGGAACACGGTCGACCGATGGCGTATTGAAGAAAGGCTTGAGCGGTGCTGGATTTTTTGCGCTGCGCGGAAATGCAGATGTCATGCCTTGCGCTATCATCGGGCCCTACAAGCCGTTTCGCAAAGTAAAAGTCGTGTACGGAGAACCTATTTTAATGGCACCTTTCCGTGAACGAAAAGCGTCTGCAGAGGAAGTAACAGAAGCCATCATGGCAAGCATTCAAAAGATTCTGGACGAAAATCCCAAAAATAAGTGATTATTTTTGTTTTTATTAGAGAATTCGAATAAAATAGAAGTTGGATAGTTTGTGAAGGAGGGCTACTTTATGCCAGAGGATATGAATATGATGGAAAACCGCGACTTCCAAACAGGAGATCGTGTAAAAGGAATAGTCGTTAAAATTGAAGACAAAGCCGTAACAGTCACTATTGAAGGGGCTCCGTTTGACGGGATCATTCCGATCAGCGAACTGTCGAGCCTCCATATCGAAAAAGCATCAGATTCTGTGCAAGAAGGCGATGAACTGGAACTGATCATCACAAAAGTCGAAGATGAGAACTATGTATTGTCTAAACGGAAAGTAGATGCCGAATCGGCTTGGGACGATTTAGAAACCAAGTTCCAGTCTGGAGAAATCATCGAAGCAGAAGTGAAAGATGTCGTTAAAGGCGGGTTGGTCATCGACCTTGGCGTCCGAGGCTTTGTTCCGGCTTCTTTAGTGGAAGATTATTTTGTGGAATCATTCGAAGATTACAAAGGCCGTGTGATGACTTTTAAAATCGTCGAGATGGAAAAAGAAAACAACCGTTTGATTTTGTCTCACCGCGCAGTTGTAGAAGGCGAAAAAGAGTCTCAAAAAGAGCAGGTTATGGATTCAATCAATGCCGGCGATGTGCTGGACGGAAAAGTTCAGCGAATTGCTTCATTCGGCGCATTTGTTGATATCGGCGGCGTCGACGGCCTTGTACACATTTCCCAGCTATCGCATGAACACGTAGACAAAGTATCGGATGTGGTTACGGAAGGACAGGAGGTTCAAGTGAAAGTTCTCTCTGTTGACCGTGATTCCGAACGAATTTCGCTCTCGATCAAAGATACGCTGCCTGGACCGTGGGACGCCATCAGCGAACGGGCGCCCAAAGGTTCGGTTCATTCCGGAACGGTCAAACGGCTTGTAAGCTATGGTGCATTTGTTGAAGTGCTGCCGGGTGTAGAAGGCCTGGTGCATATTTCGCAAATCGCCCATAAGCATATTGCCACGC
>JASKZU010000254.1 GCA_030147455.1 Planococcus sp. (in: firmicutes)
TTGATCGTGCCTTCGACTTGTGTTGCACCGTTTTCGATAGCAGCCAGCGTATTGGCCGTCGCCATTCCAAGATCGTTATGGCAATGCGCAGATAACTTCACGTGTTCGATTCCTTTTACGTTTTCAGTTACATATCGGAACATCGCGCCGTACTCTTCCGGGGTGGCATAGCCGACCGTATCCGGCAAGTTGATTGTCGTAGCTCCTGCATCAATGACTTTTCGGATGATATGGGCCAAAAATTCAGGATCTGACCGCGAAGCATCTTCCGCTGACCACTGGACGAGCGGGAAAAATTTTTTGGCATAGCGGACAGATTCAACGGCAATGTCGACGACCTGTTCCGGTGTTTTCATCAATTTATGTTCCATATGGATGGGAGAAGTCGCCAGGAAAATGTGGATATGCGGCTGCTCTGCTCCTTTTAAAGCATCCCACGTCCGGTCGATATCCGCTTTCATGGAGCGCGACAAGCCCGTAACGATGGAGTTTTTCACCGTTCCTGCAATGCGCTGCACAGCGTCGAAGTCGCCCGGCGATGCTGCCGGGAACCCAGATTCGATAATCGTCACCCCGAGGCGTTCAAGCTGGCGGGCGATTTCGATTTTCTCTGCTGTATTCAAGTTGATCCCGGCCGACTGTTCTCCATCCCGCAGTGTCGTATCGAAAATATCAATTTGCGCCATGCGCAGCCACCTCTTTCGGTTTTTTATTTTCATTAACGAACGGCATCATGGCACGCAACTCGCGGCCAACCTGCTCGATTTGGTGATTGGCTTCAGCATTTTCGATCGCTGTGAATTCCGGACGGTTCAACTGGTTCTCAAGCAGCCAGCCTTTGGCGAATTTCCCTGTTTGGATATCTGTCAAGATGTCTTTCATGCGGGCTTTCGTATCGGCATCCACGACGCGGGGTCCAGATACAAAATCTCCCCACTGCGCTGTATCGGAGATCGAGTAGCGCATGCCGGACATGCCACCTTCATACATCAAATCAACAATCAACTTGAGTTCATGCAAGCATTCAAAGTAAGCCAGTTCCGGCTGATATCCTGCTTCCACCAATGTTTCAAATCCAGCTTTGACGAGTGATGTCACTCCGCCGCACAGCACTGCCTGCTCGCCGAACAAATCTGTTTCAGTTTCTTCTTTAAATGTTGTCTCCAGTACACCTGCACGTGCTGAACCGATGCCTCTTGCATAGGCAAGCGCCGTATCTTTCGCCTGGCCCGAAACGTCCTGGTGGATAGCGAACAAGGCAGGTACGCCGGCTCCTGATTCAAATGTTCTGCGAACCAGATGTCCCGGCCCTTTTGGCGCCACTAGGAACACGTCTACATCCTGCGGAGGAACGATTTGGTTGAAATGAACATTGAACCCGTGAGCGAAAACAAGCGATTTTCCGGATTTCAGATGCGGTTTGATGGATTCTTCGTAGATCTGCGTCTGGCGCTCATCCGGTACAAGTACCATGATGACGTCTCCTGCCTGCGCTGCTTCTGCTACAGTTGCAACTTCCAGGCCGTCCTCTTTTGCCTGATCAAACGATTTTCCGGGTCTTACACCGACGATCACGTTAAAGCCGGAATCCTTCAAGTTTTGTGCATGGGCATGTCCTTGCGAACCATAGCCGATCACCGCGATTGTTTGTCCTTTTAATGCTTGCTCGTTTACGTCTTGGTTATAATACATTTTTGCCATTTTCATTTCCTCCTCGAGTGTTGGGTTTTTGGTGTTACAGAATGTTCAACTGCGGTGCAGAAGCTTTTTGCGTCTCCCTGACAAAGGCAGAGACGCCTGTTCTTGTCAGTTCTTTAATGCCGTATGGTTTAACCAGGTCGATAAATGCTTCGATTTTTTCAGGATCTCCTGTTACTTGGAACGTCGTTACGTTTTTACTCATGTCGACAACGGTCGCCCGGAACGGTTCGACGATACTGTAAATTTCACTGCGGGCCGATGGCGGAGCAGCTACTTTAATCAATGCCAGCTCCCGCATCACCATCGCCTTATCCGTAATGTCGTTCACTTTCAGCACATCGATTTGCTTTTGCAGCTGCTTGAGCAATTGTTCCAGTTTTTGTTTGTCTTCTACATTGACCACGAAAGTCATTTTTGAAATTCCCGGCTGTTCTGTATGTCCTACGGAGATGCTTTCAATATTGAATTGGCGTTTCATCAATAGCCCCGTGACACGGTTCAACACGCCGCTTTGGTTAATCACTGTTGTCGTGATGACTCGCTTCATTCGCCTTTCACCCCGATCATTTCATTTAGTCCTTTGCCCGGTGCCACCATCGGATATACAGATTCCTGCTGGATAACGCGGCAATCGATCAATACAGGACCATCTGATTTAAACGCTTGTTTAAACACGCGCTCCGCTTCTTCCATCGTCTCGACTTTATAGCCGTCAATGTCGTATGCTGCTGCCAGTTTGACGAAATCCGGCTGCACCGGTACGAGCGACTGTGAATACCGTTCTTCGTAAAATGTTTCCTGCCACTGGCGGACCATGCCGAGGCTTTTGTTGTTCAAGATGACTACTTTTACCGGAAGCCTCAACTCCTGCAGCAGCGACAGCTCCTGCAGCGTCATTTGAAAGCCGGCATCTCCAACGATCGCAACCACAGTTTCTTTTGGCCTCGCCAGTTTTGCGCCGATAGCTGCCGGAAAGCCGAAGCCCATCGTTCCAAGCCCTCCTGAGGTTACCCAATTGTGCGGGTTGTTGAAGCGGTAATACTGGGCAGTCCACATTTGGTGCTGTCCCACATCTGTTGTGACGATAGCATCGCCTCCAGTTAACCGGTGAATCAATTCGACCGCTTGCTGGGGCATGATGCCCGCTCGGTCTTTCTGGTGATATTGAAGCGGGTATGCCTGGCGGTATGCGTTGAGCTGGCCGCGCCAGTCTTTTGTATGCGGGCTTTCAAAATCGCTTTTTAGCAGCTCGTCCAGCGCGGCTTTAGCATCAGCTACAATCGGGACGGCGGTCGGGACGTTTTTGCCGATTTCTGCCGGGTCGATATCGATATGGATCACGGTTGCATTGGGTGCAAAAGCTGCTAGATTGCCAGTGAGCCGGTCATCAAAGCGGGCTCCGATGTTCAATAGGACATCACATTCACAAATAGCGGTATTGGCGGCATAGGTTCCGTGCATTCCTGCCATCCCGAGAAACAAATCGTGCTCGCCGCTGATTGTCCCAAGGCCGAGCAGCGTATTCGTAATCGGGATCTGGTGCCGTTCAGCAAAAGTCTCCAGCTCTTCGGAAGCTCGTGCTGCAAGCACGCCTGCTCCTGCCAGGATAAGCGGCTTTTTCGCTTTTGTTAACACTTGCGCCGCTTTTTGGATTTGCAAGTAATTGGGGCTTGTCGTTGGCTGATACCCCGGCAAATGAACAGCGGCTTCTGCCTGCTGATCGGTTGTTGTAAAAAGCATTGTGGAGATGTCTTTTGGAACATCCACTACGACAGGTCCCGGCCGGCCGGTAGAAGCGATAAAGAATGCTTCTTTGATGATGCGGGGCAAATCTTCCACCCGTTTGACTTGGTAATTGTGTTTCGTGATTGGCTGTGTAATGCTGACGATATCGGCTTCCTGGAAAGCATCTGTCCCGATAACCGATGTGGCAACTTGGCCGGTAAAGACGACGAGCGGCAATGAATCAAGCATCGCATCCGCAATACCGGTGACTAAATTAGTTGCTCCTGGTCCTGATGTTGCAAGAACCACGCCTGTTTTGCCGGATACTCTTGCATAACCTTCAGCTGCATGAATCGCGCCTTGTTCGTGGCGTGCCAGGATATGCTGGATGGGATTTCTGTGTAAAGCGTCATAGATCGGCAGCACCGCACCTCCAGGATAGCCAAAAATAACTTCAACACCTTGCCCCTTCAAAGATTGAATCAATACATCTGCTCCACTGCCGGATACTTGCTGTTTCACTTCTTCTCGTACCTTTACGTTTACTCCCAATCCGTCCGCCTCCTTTTGGTTGAATTTTCATGCGTTAAATGAAAAAAGCTTTTCCATTCCTACGCAAAGAAGACCTCTTCTTTGCATAGGGATGAAAAAGCTTCATGGTACCACCCTGCTTCGCTGCTAGTCGCAGCCTCTTGGATAATTGCTTATCCATTGATAACGATAGCCGAATTACAGCTACCGGAAACACCTAAAAGGCCAAGGCCGTTCAGCATTTCACTCGGAGGGGATGTCGCGCCTGGCTGCATTGCCGGTTTCCACCATCCCGGCTCTCTGTAAATGCGATGTTCCAGTTGCTTTAACCTCGTCATTGAATTGCGATATGGAATTTTATACGACGTTCAATTGTTCGTTATATACTTTTACGCCATCTCGCTGAACCATTTC
>JASKZU010000336.1 GCA_030147455.1 Planococcus sp. (in: firmicutes)
CCGGTTGGAATTGCAAATCCTTAACGAGAGAAAGGTGAGGATGATGGACGATGAAAAGCGGAAGCGGCAAACGGACGGATGGGCAGTAGAAGCGACAGGGCTTGTTAAAGTATATGGCAAGCAACGGGCAGTGGACGGTGTAGATCTGGTTATTCCAAAAGGTACGGTATACGGATTTTTAGGGCCGAATGGAGCTGGCAAAACAACGACCATTCGTATGCTTGCGACACTTGTTCAGCCGGATGAAGGAAGCGCTAAGATTTTTGGCTATGATTTGAAAACCGAAAGCAGCGAAATCAAAAGGCGCATCAGTTTGACCGGCCAATACGCATCCATCGATGAAGATCTGACAGGCACTGAGAATTTAGTGCTGATTTCAAAATTGATGGGCTATACCGGGAAAGAAGCCAAAAGCCGTGCAAGTGAATTGCTGTGGGCATTTGGCCTTGAAAAAGCGGCCAAACGACAAGTGAAAAACTACTCGGGCGGCATGAGGCGGCGGATCGATATTGCAGCAAGCATCGTCGTGACCCCGGATTTGTTGTTTTTGGATGAGCCGACGACGGGTTTGGACCCGCGCAGCCGCAACCAAGTTTGGGATATTATCAGATCGCTCGTAAATGCAGGAACGACGGTTTTATTGACGACGCAGAACTTGGAAGAGGCCGATCAGCTCGCAGGCCGCATTGCCGTCATCAACCACGGGAAAATCATCGCTGAAGGAACAAGCAGTGAATTAAAAGCATCTGTCGGCACCGGCACATTAACTGTTCAGTTGATAGATCCACGGGATTCCGGGCATGCGTCCAGGATTTTAGAAAACCATATCGGTGCTTTTGTTCATCTGGCTTCTGATGGCAAGACATTGAGTGTGCAGGCAAAAGATTCCGCTATCGTGGCCAAAGCGCTCAGTGAACTTGCCCACGAAAAAATTGGAGTCAGTGATTTTTCACTCGGGCGCCCGAGCCTGGATGAAGTGTTCCTGACGTTGACCGGGCAATCTGTCATTGAAAAGACGCAGGCCGAGGAGGAAGACTCATGAGCGTGCAGACAGAGCAAGAGCAATCTGCTTTTGAAGAAGTGCATCCGCTGAGTGCTGTGGCATCAGGCAAACGGCCGGAGCCGCCAAGCGCATTTGCCTCAACGCGTGCTTTTGCACAGCGTGCACTTTTGAGAATCAAGCATGTGCCGGAGCAGATGTTTGATGTAACGGTGTTTCCGATTATTTTTTTGCTGATGTTCACGTATTTGTTCGGAGGAGCAATCGCGGGGTCAACAGGTGAGTATCTGCAGTTTCTGCTGCCGGGCATCCTGGTTATGACGGTATCTCAAATTACGATGTACACAGGAATCGATTTAAACAACGATATCCGGAAAGGCATTTTTGACCGTTTTCGTACGCTGCCGATTTGGCTTCCTTCTGCATTGATCGGCGCTTTGCTCGTAGACGTCATCCGCTACTCGCTTGCCTCTATCATCATGATCGGACTTGGGCTCATACTCGGCTTTCGTCCGGAAGGCGGTGCGATGGGTGTTATTGCGGCAGTGCTAGTGCTCTTAGTGTTTTCTTTCAGTTTTTCGTGGATCTGGACAGCGGCCGGCATTGTGATGCGCTCGGAAAAATCGTTGATGATGATGAGTTTTATGGTGCTTTTCCCGTTGACGTTTGTCAGCAATGTATTTGTAGATCCGGAGACATTGCCTTCCTGGCTCGAAGGCTTTGTTAACATCAATCCGATTTCGATTCTTGCGACAGCTGTGCGCGGCCTGATGCACGGAAGCGCCACAGCCGCGGAAATCGGCTTGGTTCTTGCTGTCTCGGCTGCACTGGTTGCAGTTTTTGCGCCGCTGACGATGTATTTATACCGCAGAAAAGAATAGGTACAGCTATTGACGAAGTTTTTTGAGTTTAGTATGATCAGTAAAATAATTCCAAACGTTAAACACAATGACCAGGAGCAGTAGGAAACAAGATTGCGAAGAGAGCTGCTGTATGGTGAAAAGCGGCCAATCAAATTTCCGAACTCGCCTGCAAGTGGCCAGAGCCGATGAGCCTGGACGGGTAGCTTTCGTGAACAGGCTAGAAGAAGGCGCGGGAACTTGCCGTGTCAAAAAGAGTGGTACCGCGACGGAAAACCGATCGCCTCTTTATATGAGGCGATCGGTTTTTTTTGTTGTACAAATGATGCAGATGGGGGGATGAAAAATGGTGAAGGATTGTTTTATTTGCCAAAAGCACAAAGGAGGGATTCCGACAGCAGGTTCTGTTATTTACGAAGACGACGAGGTATATATTGGCCACATCGATAAAAGACAGCCTGAACATTACTTGGGGCATATCATGATTGATGTAAAGCGCCACGTGGCTGCACTTGCAGATATGAGCCGCCGCGAGGCCGAAGCGTTTGGCGTCGCTATGGCGAGAGTCAGCCAGGCGCTGATGCAATGCGAGCAGGCGGAGCACGTGTATGCGCTCGTATCCGGCAATTCAGTGTCTCACGTACATATGCATCTCGTGGCGCGCTATCCGGGGACACCAACGGCATACTGGGGGCCGATGGAAGTTTACGACGCGCCGAACGCGCGGATAGGAACGAGCGCGGAAGTCGAAGCGCTTTGCAAGCGAATCCGCAATTTTATGGAGGAGACGGTTTATGAATAACAAGATTAGCAGCAACGAATTCAGCTGGGTCGG
>JASKZU010000027.1 GCA_030147455.1 Planococcus sp. (in: firmicutes)
AAATGCATCATATTCTTGAGCTTACTTCAAACAGGTTAAAAAAAGAGATTTCGCTAGTCTCCATCTACTAAACAAAACAACATGCGTTCAGATACCTTATGTTAGGAAGCGATTCCCTCACTAGCCGGTAACCTATACAAAAGCAGATATATTTAAACAAGCTTTATACAATGAAATCGCTCAGCCGCCAAGCGTCAAGGGTGAGTCGACGCAATAAGACAAATGTCCTTCTTGGCTTATTGCAAGAGGCCAACCCAAAGCCGGGCGGCGATTAGTCATGACGAAGCTTAAATCAATCTTCAGTAACGTTTCTGCAAGAAAACCTTCACTATTCTATTTTCCGCTCGACTAGTGAAGCGATTGCTCCGCTAGCCGGCAACACATTAAAAACACTAATCTGTTTAAGCAATCTGTACACAACGAAATTTCCCAGCCGTCCGGCGCCGTGGGTGAGCCGACGCCGCAAGATAGGCGTTTTTCTGGCTTGCGGCAAGAGGCCAACTCAAAGCAGGGCGGCGAATACTAATAGGAAGAGCAAATAGAACATCAGAAGATGCCGCAAGCAAAATCACATTATCTTTATTTGCGCTCGACCCCGGAAGCCAAAACCAAAGGGACGGCGAATATTCAAACGTCTCAAAAAATGATGACAATATCTTTCGACACTCTACTCTAAACAACTCGGCCACTTCATTCCATAGAAAAAACCCGATTGCTTATGCAATCGGGCTTTCTGTTTGATAGGACGCGGCGAATTCAGCTGCGCTTTTTCCAGCTACATGGCCCGTGACAAGCGCGGACGTAATGTTGTATCCGCCGGTATAGCCGTGGATATCCAGGATTTCACCGCAGAAAAACAAGCCGGATTTTTTCTTCGAAGCCATCGTTTTCGGTTCGATTTCTTTGATCGACACGCCGCCTCCTGTAACGAATGCTTTCTCAATCGGCTGCGTGCCGTTGACAGTCATCGTAAAGGCAGTCATTTCCAGGGCAAGGGCACGCACTTTGTCAGATGCCAGTTCCGCTCCTGTGAGCTGCGGATCGATTCCGGCGCGTTCCAGCAAGAATAAAAGCCAGCGTTCCTGCGCAAAACTTTTCCACACATTTTTCAACGCTTTTTTCGGTTCGTCCTTCATCAGTTTGTGAAGCAATTGAAAAGCCGATTCGGCGTTATGGTCCGGAAGAGAATTGATGCGCACCGCAACCGGACCGTTGCCGTTTTTCTTCATTTCTTTTACTACATATTGGCTGCAGCGAAGGATAGCGGGACCGCTGAGCCCGAAATGGGTGAACAGCATATCCATTTGGTGGGTCACCAAGGCCTTGTCTTTTTTGTTGAGCACCGTGATGGCCACATCGCGCAGTGCAAGGCCTTGCAATTCGCGGCTTTTGATAAACGGTTCGGCAGACAGCAGCGGCACCTCGGTCGGATACAGGTCAGTGACCGTATGGCCGGCTTTTTCCGCCCACGGGTAGCCGTCGCCGGTCGAGCCGGTTTGCGGAACGGCTTTGCCGCCGACCGCAACGACAATGGCATTCGCTTGGAATTCTTCGCCGGAATGCAGACGGACGCCGGTCACTTTGTCGTCATTCATCAGTAAGCTTTTGACGGGGGAATCCAGTTTGATTTGGACGCCGAGGCGATCCATTTCGCGGAACATCGCATCCGCTACATCTTGCGCACGGTCAGACACCGGAAACATGCGGCCGTGGTCTTCTTCTTTTAACGCTACGCCCAGGTTTTCGAAAAACTGAATGATGTCTTCATTGTTGAAAACAGAAAACGGGCTATACATAAACCGGCCGTTGCCGGGGATGTGGCGGACAATTTCTTCTAATGGCAGGCGGTTCGTGACGTTGCAGCGGCCGCCGCCGGAGATAATCAGTTTTTTGCCAAGTTTTTTGCCTTTTTCAACGAGCAGCACGCGTTTGCCGGTCGATGCAGCAGAAACAGAAGCCATGAGGCCGGACGGGCCGCCCCCGATAATGATGATGTCATACATAAATAGAAAAACTCACTTTCGTTTTCTTTTTAGTATACACGATGAGTCAAAACACGTTGAGTAATTTTGTCTATAGGTGTAAACTATCGTGTAGATTGCTTTTTATCATGACCAAAGTCAGGAAGTGCAAAATGTCCTCATTAATCAAAGGTACAGCCATTTTAACGTTAGGTTTATTTCTGTCGAAAGTCCTTGGGGTTATATACATCATCCCGTTCTACGGAATGGTGGGAGAAGACAATATCGGCCTTTACCAGTACGCTTACATCCCGTATAACTTGATGCTGGCGCTGGCAATTTCGGGAGCGCCGATTGCCTTTTCGAAATTCACGGCGAAATACAATTCACTCGGTGATTATGAAACCGGCAGGCGGCTATTGCGGTCCGGTTTGCTGACCATGGTCATCACAGGGTTTGTTTCGTTTTTAGCGCTTTACTTGCTTGCGGAACCGCTCGCACGCATCACGATTTCAGAAGATGAACTGATTTATTCGGTGGATGATATCGCCGATGCAATTCGCTGGGTCAGCTTCGCATTGATTGTCGTGCCGTTTATGAGCTTATGGCGCGGATTTTTCCAAGGCTATAATTACATGATGCCGACGGCTGTATCGCAGTTGATCGAGCAGATTGTCCGCATCATCTTCCTGCTCGGAGGCGCATTTGTCGTTATTTATATGTTTAACGGCACGCCAAAAACTGCGATTCAATTTGCGGTCTTGTCCGCAGCAATCGGCGCACTCGGAGGTCTTGTGACGCTTTACTATTTCTGGCGCAAAAAGAAACCGGAATACAATCACTTGCTTGCAACGTCCGTCGAATCGTACGACGTCCGCTTGCGCGACATGTATCGTGAAATTTTGCTGTATGCCGTACCGGTTATTTTCCTTGGCATCGCCAACCCATTATTCCAGTTTGTCGATTTGATGACATTCAACCGGGCGATGGCAGCTGGAGGCAATGTTATGGAAACGGACCTCCTCGGTATTTTGAATTTGACGGCGCATAAACTAGTCATGATTCCGGTTATGCTTGCGACTGGCTTCTCAATGGCATTGATTCCTCTCATTACCAAGCACTATACGCGGAATGAACATTTGCAAGTAACCAAAACGCTGGACCAGTCGTTTCAATTGATTTTATTCTTAACCTTGCCGGCAGTAATTGGCATGACGTTGCTGTCCGACGAGCTGTACCATGTGTTTTATAAAGTAAGTGATATCGGGTCTGAAATTTTGGCGCATTATTTGCCGGTGGCAATTTTGTTTGCGGCATTCCCTGTAACGGCTTCTATCTTGCAAGGCATCAATAAGCAAAAGTGGATCATCATCAACTTGCTGATCGGGTTGGGGCTGAAAGCTTTACTCAATACGCCGCTTATCATGGCGTTTGAAACAGACGGTGCCATTGCTGCTACCATCATCGGCTATGTAGCGGCAATCGTACTTAATATGGTTGTCATTTCACGCACGATGAACTACCAGTCGAAAATGGTTTCCCGCCGCATCCTGCTGATTTTGATTTTGAACGCAGTGATGGCAGTTGCGGTGTACTTCGCATTGAACGGCTTGGATTATGTAATTGGCATGGACAATAAATTCCTGTCGATGATCCGCATTCTTTTGGTTGGAGGCGTTGGTGCAGTCGTTTATGGTTATTTGGGGCTGAAGACAGGCTTGGCGCAAAAGCTTCTTGGAGCCAGATTGACTCGCTTCACAAAGAAGTTCGGCTTCTAGGAGGTATAAAATGAGAATCGATAAATTGCTGTCGCATACGGGCTTCGGCTCACGCAAAGAAGTCAAGCAATTGCTGAAGTCAAAAGCAGTTGAAGTAAACGGCGAAGCGGTCCATGACCCGAAATTCCAAGTAGATGAAAAAGCCGACCGGGTATCGGTCGGCGGCGAAGCGGTTTATTACCGTGAATTTATTTATTTGATGATGAACAAGCCGCAAGGCATTATTTCTGCCACGGAAGACCGGTTTGATAAGACGGTCATCGATTTATTGACAGAAGAGGAACAGCGGTTCGAACCATTTCCGGTCGGACGCTTGGACAAAGATACCGAAGGGCTGCTGCTCATCACAAACGACGGCCAGCTGGCACATGAATTGCTGTCGCCAAAGAAACACGTCGACAAAACATATTATGCAAAAGTTGACGGTGTGGTAACAGATGAAGATGCCCAGGCGTTCCGGTCGGGTGTCGTTTTGGACGACGGCTATGAAACAAAGCCCGCATCTTTAGTGATTTTGCATAGCGGAGAACG
>JASKZU010000049.1 GCA_030147455.1 Planococcus sp. (in: firmicutes)
CCTCATCTTTCTTTAGTTATCTATCTATTAGACATAGCAAAGCCGAAAAAGTTCATCGAAACAAAAACAATAGTAGCAGGGTGCAAAGGTTCCTAAACCTGACCGTACAAATCATTCTCTTCTTATAGAAGAGAAACAAACTATCGCGGAGAAAATTAGATTGATTGGAGTTCGAACAGCTATATGAAAGCCCTCTAGAACAAAATTAAATTCTGAAAATATAATTATTTTATTGATTATACGTACATCTTAGTATAATATTGAATAAACCAACAACATGTACGTATATATTAGGAGGGATCAATAACATGCTGGAACAATTGAAAAAACAAGTACTCGATGCAAACCTGGCACTGCCTAAGCACCAATTGGTTACTTTTACGTGGGGAAATGTAAGCGGTATCAATCGCGATGAAGGCCTTGTGGTCATTAAGCCGAGCGGGGTTTCCTATGAGGAGATGACCGTAGACGATATGGTCGTGGTGGATTTGGATGGCAACGTGGTTGAAGGCAGCTTAAAGCCGTCATCCGATACGCCTACCCATCTTTATTTATACCAGAACTTTCCGGAAATTGGCGGGGTTGTCCACACGCATGCGCCTTATTCTACAAGTTGGGCTCAATCGGGCAGGCATTTGCCGGCTTTGGGAACCACGCATGCAGATTATTTTTACGGGGAAATTCCTTGTACAAGAGCGATGACCAGAGAGGAAATCAACGGTGAATATGAACTGGAAACCGGCAAAGTGATCGTGGAGACATTCGACGGCCAAAACCCGAATGAAATCCCGAGTGTCTTTGTCCACAACCATGCCCCGTTCTCATGGGGGAAAACGCCGGATGAAGCCGTCCATAATGCTGTCGTACTGGAAGAAGTAGCGAAAATGGCTCTCCGTACGTACTTGCTGAATCCGGATGTAGCCAGCATGGATCAAACGTTATTGGATAAACATTATTTACGCAAACACGGCGCCGCAGCATATTACGGCCAAAGCACAATAGGGAGGTAATGGGATGAATACTAAATACGCTATCGGAGTGGATTACGGTACCGAATCGGGCCGTGCAGTGCTGGTTTCATTGGAAACCGGCAAAGAAATTGCAGATCATGTGACGCCTTATCGCCACGGCGTTATCGATAAAGTGTTGCCGGATACGGACATCCAGTTGGAGGATGAATGGGCGCTGCAGCATCCGCAGGATTATGTGGAAGTGCTCGCCAACTCCATCCCGAAAGTGCTGGAAAAGTCGGGAATCGACGCTGAGCAGGTTATCGGACTTGGCATCGACTTTACGGCATGCACGATGCTGCCTGTGGATACAGAAGGGCGGCCATTGTCTGATGATCCTGAACTGAAAAACAATCCGCACAGCTGGGTCAAGTTGTGGAAGCATCATGCAGCACAAGACGAAGCGAACCGCTTGAATGAAATCGCCGAGCAGCGCGGCGAAAAGTTTCTTCCGCGTTACGGCGGGCGGATTTCTTCCGAATGGATGATGGCGAAAGTCTGGCAAATCCTGAATGAAGCGCCGGACATTTATGACAAGACAGACCGTTTCGTGGAAGCGACAGACTGGGTGACTTCCCAGTTGACCGGCAATCTTGTCCGCAACAGCTGTACGGCAGGTTATAAATCGATTTGGCACAAACAAGACGGCTACCCGTCCAAAGATTTCTTCAAAGCGTTGGATCCGCGTTTGGAAAACCTGGTGGAAACGAAACTTTGGGGAGATGTGGTGCCAATTGGAACAAAAGCTGGCGAGCTGACACAAGCGATGGCGCAAGCAACAGGGCTGAAAGCCGGCATCGCGGTCGCGGTCGGCAATGTGGATGCGCACGTATCGGTCCCGGCGATGGGTGTAACAGAGCCAGGGAAATTGGTCATGACCATGGGAACATCGATTTGTTCGCTGTTGCTTGGCGACAAGGAAACACAAGTAGAAGGCATGTGCGGAGTCGTAGAAGACGGCATCATCCCTGGACACTACGGCTACGAGGCGGGGCAGCCGGCAGTCGGCGATTTGTTTGCGTGGTTTGTGGACAACGCGGTACCTGCCTATATCGAAAAAGAAGCCGAACAAGCGGGCTTGAACAAGCATCAGCTGTTGGAGCAAAAAGCGGCTGCGTATGCGCCGGGCGAGACTGGCTTAGTGGCGCTCGATTGGTGGAACGGCAACCGGTCGGTGTTGGTCGATACGGATTTGAGCGGTTTGATTATTGGCATGTCGCTGAAAACAAAGCCGGAAGAAATTTACCGTGCACTGCTTGAAGCAACGGCGTTCGGCACACGCAAAATCGTGGATGCTTTTACGGAAAACGGGCTGGAAGTAAACGAAATTTATGTGTGCGGCGGGCTGCCGCATAAAAACCAATTGTTGATGCAAATCTATGCGGACGTCACCAACCGCGTCATCAAAGTGGCCGACTCCTACCAGACGCCGGCGCTTGGTGCTGCCATGTTCGGTGCGCTCGCTGCAGGTTCGGCAAACGGCGGGTTTGATTCAATACTCGATGCGACGAAAAACATGGCGAGAATCAAAGATCAATTTATCGTGCCGATTCCGGAAAATGTCAAAGTATACGAAAAGCTGTATAGCGAATACTCGGATCTTCACGATTATTTCGGACGCGGCGAAAACAATATGATGAAACGGCTTCGTGCCATTCGTTCGGCTGCCAAAAAAGAGAAAGTCCTAATTTAACTGAATGGGAGAGAAGACGATGCTGACCACCAAACCTTATGAATTTTGGTTTTTAACCGGAAGCCAACACCTTTACGGCAAAGAAACACTCGACGAAGTAGAAAACAATTCGCGTACGATTGTAAAAGGGCTGGGCAATAACGAGCGCATCCCTTACGAAATCGTATTCAAGCCGGTCCTCACCAATGCTAATGACATCCGGCGCATTATGCTGGAGGCCAACAGCAGCGAAAACTGTGCAGGCGTCATTACGTGGATGCACACATTTTCACCCGCTAAAATGTGGATCTCGGGGCTGTCTGCGCTTCAAAAGCCGCTGCTTCACTTCGGCACGCAGTTTAACCGCGACATTCCGTGGCAGGAAATCGATATGGATTTCATGAACTTAAACCAGTCTGCCCACGGTGACCGTGAATACGGCTTTATCGCGACCCGTATGGATATTGCCCGGAAAGTAGTGGTCGGCCACTGGGAAAAAGAAAGCGTAGCTGATGATATCAGTGCTTGGATGAAAACAGCTGTTGCTGTGACCGAAGGCGTAGAAATCCGCGTCGCCCGTTTTGGCGACAATATGCGCAATGTGGCCGTAACGGATGGCAATAAAGTGGAAGCCCAAATCAAGTTCGGCTGGACAGTCGATTATTACGGCATCGGCGACTTGGTGGAAGAAATGAATGGAGTGTCGGACGAGGAATTAGCGGCACTTTATGCTGAATATGAAAAGCTGTATGAACTGCCGGCTGAAGCCAGTGAAGGCGGAAGCGTCAAAGAATCAATCCTGGAACAGGCCCGGATCGAACTCGGGCTGAAGAAATTTTTGTCTGACCGCAATTACAATGCGTTCACGACCAATTTTGAAGACCTTCACGGCATGAAGCAGCTGCCTGGACTTGCAGCGCAGCGGTTGATGGCCGAAGGATACGGTTTCGCCGGAGAAGGCGACTGGAAGACGGCTGCTTTGCTGCGGGTCATGAAAGTGCTGGCCAACAACGAAGGAACTTCGTTCATGGAAGATTATACGTATCATTTAGAGCCGGAAAACGAAATGATTCTGGGATCTCACATGCTGGAAATCTGTCCGACGATTTCGGCGAACAAGCCGAAAATCGTAGTGCAGCCGCTCGGCATCGGCGGCAAAGAAGACCCGGCACGCCTTGTGTTTGACGGGCAGGGCGGAAGAGCCGTAGTCGCGTCGCTCGTTGAGCTGCAGGGCCGCTATCGCCTTGTCGTCAATGAAGTGCAGGCAGAACAGCCGAAACAACAAACACCGAATCTGCCTGTGGCAAAAGTATTATGGAAGCCTGAGCCTTCACTGAGCGAAGCTACCGAATCGTGGATTTATGCAGGCGGCGCCCATCACAGCGTCTTTTCGTTCAGCGTGACGGCTGACCAGTTGTACGAATACGCCAATATGACGGGCATTGAATGCGTCATCATCGATAAAAACACATCCGTGAGGCAGTTGAGAAACGAGCTAAAGCTGGGACAAGTGGTGTGGAATTAACGCTTTTTGATAAAAGACTTGCCGGTCCATCGACGGCAAGTCTTTCATTTTCAAGAAGGACATCTTTTAATTTAGTTGCTGTTTGTGCTATGTTAAACATATACGAATAAGTCCGTGAAACGATAACTATTCCTGTGAGAAGAGGTGATAATATGACGACTAAATACAATAGGGTCAAGCAGGCAGTTAAATCTCGTATTATGGACGGGGTGTATGTTCCCAATCAGAAAATCAGTTCAGAAAGTGAATTGATGAAAGAATTCGGGGTAAGCCGCCATACGGTAAGGCTGGCAATCGGCGATTTGGTGCTGTCTGGATGGCTTTACCGCGAACAGGGGTCAGGGACGTTTTGTGCAGATCGAAGCCTGATGAAACCGCTGGATACCCTCCACGCCCAAAAAAGCATCGCGATTGTGACGACGTATCTGTCTGATTATATTTTTCCTTCGATCATCAGGGGAGCAGAGTCCAGGCTCAGCGAAGAAGGCTACCAGGTCAGCATCTTCAGTACGAACAATACACATGAAATGGAGCAGGTCGTGCTGGAGAAAATCCTCTCCCAGCAGTTCGACGGCGTGATTGTCGAACCCACAAAGAGCGGATCTTCCAACCCGAACATCTCCTATTATTTGAAATTAGAGCAGCTGGATATTCCATATATCATGATCAATGCTTTTTACGATGAACTGGAACCGGTCAGCATCGTAATGGATGATGAAAAAGCAGGCCTGTTGCAGACTGAGCACCTGATCAAACTTGGCCACCGGAACATCGTCGGCTGCTTTAAAACCGATGACAGGCAGGGAATCAAACGAATGAAGGGCTTTTTGAAAGCCCACCGCCAAAACAACATACCGGTCACGCAATCCCACATCATCACATACAACACAGAAGAAAAACGGGTGAAACCTATAGAAGAGCTGGAAAAGCTGCTTGCTTCAAGCGAGCAGCCGATCACCGGGCTTGTCTGCTATAACGATGAACTGGCGATGATGCTGCTTGAATTGCTGCGCATTAAAAACATTAAAGTTCCGGAAAACATCTCTATTGTTGGGCATGATGATTCGATGCTTGCAGAGATTTCGGAAGTAAAATTAACATCGATTGTCCATCCAAAAAGTGAAATGGGCGAACTGGCAGCAGACTCGATCATTTCACTGATTCATTCGAAAAACCAAAAAGCATCTGCCTATAATGCCGACTCTACCGTCTATGATCCGGAACTTATCGTAAGAAGTTCAACCCAAAAGCTCGGATCGCTGGAAACCGTTTAAATCAACACGATGAGTCCTCACCGCAACAGCAATTCTTTTTAGTGGCCGCCACTTTAAAAAGAATTGCTGTTTTTTTTTAATTTTTATAATAAATAATCAGAAAATTCCGTTGCTAAATCTTGGGTTTCGTATTATAGTTAATTGTACGTACAAGATGGCGTTTTTGAACATGATATACGAACGTGTTGGCGATAACGGTTTTGAGTCTTTTTATTTCATGAGAAATGAAAGCGCTATCTCGGACTAGTTAACGAGCGAACTGCAATTTCAACAACCTAGCAAAAAAGGAGAGATGAGAATGTCACAGGAATTAAAGGCATGGGTCATATTGGACAAGAGCCACCAAATTGCCAAAGTTGACGAACGTATCTATGGCTCATTTATCGAACATCTGGGCAGGGCGGTGTACGGCGGTATTTACGAGCCGGGCCATCCACTGGC